>JAYEPD010000083.1:0-2743 GCA_034723675.1 Campylobacterota bacterium | reverse complement strand
TTTGAGTATGTTTATGACAATATAGATAGTGTAACTCTTATGCTTTATTTTACAGATGGCTTTGGGACATTTCCTAAAGATGAACCACCATTTGAAACTATTTGGATTGTTACAAATGATGAACATACTGTACCTTTTGGAAGAACTATAAAGATTTAGTTTTTCTTTAACCACTCTTTAAAATACTCAACTTGCTCTAAAGTTCTTTGTGTACTAGTTCCCCCAAATGATGTTCTAGCATTCATAGAGTTTCTAAGATTTAGATACTCAACTATATCTTCATCTATATCTTTTAGTTCACTATTAGCAAGTCTGATTTCATCAATTGTAAGTTCACTCATATCTTTGTTTAGTTTGTCTGCAACTGCAACGACATCTTTTGTGATATAGTAGGCAGTTCTAAATGGTAAGTTTGCTTTTTGTACTAAATAATCAGCCAAATCAGTTGCACTTAAGTGTCCAACTTTACAAGCAGACTCCATCTTATCAACATTGATAATAAGTGTATCCATAACAGCAGTTACAATATCTAAACTAATCTCCATAGTTGCAACACTATCAAATACACCCTCTTTATCCTCTTGAGTATCTTTATTGTATGCTAGTGGAAGTCCTTTCATAACTGTTAAAAGACTCATAAGATTTCCATACACTCGACCAGTTTTACCTCGTAGTAGTTCTGGTACATCTGGATTTTTCTTTTGTGGCATGATTGAACTTGTCGTTGCGTATTCATCAGACATCTTTACAAAACCAAACTCATAACTAGACCAGATTATAAGCTCTTCACTAAGTCTACTTATATGCATAACAGCTGTTGAGATATTAAATAGTATCTCTAGTGCAAAGTCACGGTTACTACTTGTATCTAAAGCACAGTTTGTAGGTGCATCAAATCCTAAAAGTTCTGCTGTTTTAAATCTATCAATATTATGTGGTGTTCCAGCAAGTGCTGCAGACCCAAGAGGAGAATAGTTATTTCTTTCATAACTTGACTCAAATCTTTCAAAATCTCTTTTGAACATATTGGCATACGCTAATAAGTGAAATCCAAAGTTAATAGGTTGAGCATGTTGCAAGTGTGTCATACCAGGGATTAAAGTCTCAGTGTGTTTTGATGCAATTTGAGTAAGTGTAGAGATTAGTACTTTTAACTTATCTTTTATCACTATAGTTTTATCTTGAACATAAAGTGCAAAGTCAGTTGCCACTTGGTCATTTCTACTTCTTGCAGTGTGTAGTCTTCCACCTGCATCACCAATTAGCTCTGTTAGTTTACTCTCTATTGCCATATGAACATCTTCATGTTCTATTTTCCATTCAAAATTCCCAGCTTCAATATCTGCTTTGATTTGTAAAAGTCCAGATTCTATTTTTTGTTGATCTTCTATAGTGATGATCTCTTGAAGTGCTAGCATCTTACTATGAGCGATACTCCCTTTTATATCTTGGGCATATAACTCTTTATCAAACATCACGGAAGCGTTAAATTGGTCTAAAAGTTTTGCGTTTGTATTTTTTAATATTTGGTCTTGTGACATAATTATCCTAATATTTGTGATTAATTTTTGAAATTATAACATAAAAAAAGGTAGAGTCAAAACTCTACCTTTTTATCTAAATATATAAATATTAAACAGGTAAAACTCTAATATTCTCATCAACTTTTTGTTTTAAAGTTGACTCAATAGCATACAATGTTCCTGTACTTCCTGATGCACAAGTTCCACAAGCTCCAAGGTATCTAATATATATATCATAGTAAGGTGTATTTTCTTTTATATCTATAATCTCCATATCTCCACCATCCATAACAAGCATAGGTCTGATATACTCATCAATTACAGTATCTACTGCTTTGATTCTTTGAACAATAGTCATTTTATCAAATGAGTTTGTACCACTTGCTGTTGTTTGGGCAGCTGCTTCTAATCTCTCTTTTTCAAGTTGCTCTTTAACATCAGCTAAAATATCAACTAAATATACATCTTTAGCTTCATGACCACCAGGTCTGATACAAGATTTACAGTAACTACCAGCTTTTGTTGTTTCAATAATCTGCTCAACTGTTTCAAGATGGTTTTCTCTAATTGCATCTACTATATCTTTTCTAGTTTTTCTAGCACACTCACAAACTATATCAGCATCAACAATATCATCTCTACTAATACCTTTATATTGTGCTGCTGCTTCAATGATAACATCATATGCCATAACAGAACAGTGCATCTTTTGAGGAGGTACAGCTTCTGTGTCTGCATCATCCCTTAAGAATGCTTCAACTTCTGTGTTTGTGATATGTATTGCATCATCTACTTTTTTACCAATACAAAGTTCAGCCATAGCATCACTTGAAGCAATAGCAGTACCACAACCAAAAGATTTAAATTTACTCTCTATAATTGTATCTGTAGCTTCATCAACTAACCAGAACAATCTAACTGCATCACCACAAGACTCTGCACCAAAGTCTGCAACTATTAGTTTTGCACCTTTCTCATCTGCATCTTCTTGTGTTAGTTCACCCATTGCTACAGGGTTATTCATTCTATCTTGTACTTTTTTACTGTATTGTTCCCATACATTTCCTGTAACTAAATCATCTCTTGCCATTTTGTATCCTTTTTTATTTGTTCTCTTTTATCCACTACCGATAAATTATATCAAGATGTGAAATCTTGAATAATTTATTTCCGTGAGGCAAACGAGTTTACCTTTTGTTTTTACTTGTAACTTAGATATA
>JAYEPD010000082.1:0-12536 GCA_034723675.1 Campylobacterota bacterium | reverse complement strand
ATCATACCAAAAGATATATTTCACTCTATAAAATAACTACTTTTATAAAAATAATAGTTTCTCATTACAAAGTAATACCAAATCAAATTATTTATTCTTTAAACTAAACTTTTAATTGCTTTGCCCAATTTTCCATAAGTTCATGAAGTTCCTCTTTTGGTGCTTCAAGAAAGTCTATCACAAATTTATCTTCAAATTCACAGATACCTATACTTCTAGGTCTTGCTGCTAGTATTTTTGTATTTGGTATTGCAGGACCAAAACAAAATATAATATTTTGTGCATCTATGATACCTTCCATAATTGGACCATTTAAAGAGCTTGTATGTGTATAGTGATCAAAAACTGCTATAAATTTAGCAATAGGATGAGCCTCTATTTTGGCTTTATAGTATTCTATAATCTCTGGTATATTTTTAACTTCAACTTCACTTTTTAATAACTCTAAACTAAATACAGGGTATTTATCCATTAAGATTGTTTTTTTCATATTTTTCCTTTTATTTATTGTATGTCATAAATGATTTTATACAACATCTTATACTGTTAGCTATATCAGCACCTTTTTTATCCATAAAATCAATTTGAACTTTATATATTGTTTTATTGTTTTCATTTTTAAACTCAAACCAAACATACCCAGCATACAGTTTACTTTTTTTAGTTTTTTTACCTGGATCTTTTATATCATTTTCATATATATTGTATCTAAATTTCAAGTTTTTCTCTGATTTAATATCTGATTTAATATATTTTTTTAGTTCTTCATTTACTATTTTATCTGTATCTTGTAATTTTACATATTCAAAAAGTTTAGACTCTGAATATATCGATTTTTCAATTGAGGAGGTAAATGAAAAGTTTCCACTCATTAATAAATCTTGAGCGATTTTTATCTCTTCATCTCCAAAAGACCTTTCAAAAGTAGTTGTTTTTTTCTGACACTCAATTCTTTTTGCTTTTCCTGATTCTGGCACACCTGTTTGAGATGGTAGATCAGATGTATTTATTATCACTGTTGCTATTACAATAAAAGCAAGTAATATTATTAAATTTTTTTTCATCATTACTCCTGAATACAAATTTCTTTTTTATTCATATGTTCAATTGTTCTAAATAAAACTATACCTATGATTATAGTAGTAACTGCCACCATAAAATGTGAAAAGTAAAACATTATTGTGTCATTTGTATTATGATACATAAGCATTGAACTTATCGCCATAGCTGCTATTGGAAATACAAATGCCCACCAAGAGATAAAAAACTTCAAATTTAAAAAACTTTTATACATAAAAGCAACTAAAATTGTAAAAAATAGTGCTATATTAAATAAAAACATTGCAAATACATCTACAACTCCATACATCTTAAAATAAGCTATAAAACCAACTGCTGGCGGAGCTATTAGTATAAATAGTGTTGGCATAAATTTACCTGCTAGTTGATGGTGAAATATAATTCTATTTAATAATAGAGAAAACAATATTAACCAAAAGAACATACCAACACTGAAAAAATAGTTTAGTATATGTATATCAGCAAAACCAATACCACCTACAGGTACAAGTACATTTCCAACTATTGGTATAAACCAAGCAGGATTGGAGTGATCTAACTCTTGATTGTGATTAATCCAGAATGATATAGTATTCATAGTAAAATAAAATTGCAATAAAGCACCTGGATACCAAAAAATAGCACTTATTGTCGGATTTGGTTCTTTATAGATAATTGCTAGCATTAACATAGATATAGAGATAGCTGCAAAAAAGTTAATTCTTATAGGATGATTAAACTCTTTTTTAACTGCTTCTTTGTATTTTGAAAATTTTGTAATATACATCATTGAAATTATTACGAAAACAATTGTTGTAATATACATCAAAGTTTCACCAATAATCTCAGGAAAATCTAACCACATATGTGCTTTTTGGTAAGTTATTGTCAGACCACTCATACCCATTACAATTGCATACATCATAATAGGAAAAAATTTAAGTCTATTTTTCTCGATCGGTTTAGGTTCCAAATAAAATCCTTTTTTAATAAGTTTTATATATAATTATTATAACTATATATTTGAAGTGATTTTATCATTATTTTGAACATATGTCAATAAAAATTAATTTTTTGTTGTATTAATACCAGGTTTATCAGGTGTGCCTACATATTCATCTACTGAATTATAGCTAAATTTGAATAGTCCATAAACTACACTTACTACAATTAAAAATAATATTACAAGTTTTATAGTTCTTCTTTTTTCTGGTGATTCATTATCGTTATAGTCATCAATTTGTTCTAAAGTTGGTTCGTTTTCCATTTTAATATCCTTGTTTGTTAGTATAGTATAAAAAAGGCTAGAAGTGTGTCTTTTCTAACCTTTTTTGAAACTCAAGTTATGCTTTGAGTTTATAAAGGAGTGTGTATGAACACTATGAAAGTATATTACAACTTTTTTAAATAACTCTTAATTTATTCCACTAGGTTATTTTTATCATAATAAATATTAATAATATTTATTATAAATTAAAGCTTATTGAAAATAGGTTTTTTTATACCATTTGCAAAAGTGCCATAAAGCGTAAAAATGTTGTTTTAGTTTGTTTCTCTTTCCATTTTCATAGAGTACATAAACATACTCTTCGTTAAATAAGTTTGTTTGTTTATTTACAAATAAAATATCATCTAATAGTTTTTCATTATACTCTTCAAACAACCACTCATTAAAAGGGCTATTGAAACCTTTTTTCTGCCTACTGATTATCTCTTTAGGTATGTATTTAGAAGCAACTTTTTTAAGTAAATATTTATTGGTATCACCCACTTTTAATTTACTATCAATACTAAATGCAGTATCAACAAGTCTAAAATCTAAAAATGGATTTCGTGTCTCAACTGAGTTTGCCATAGACATTTTATCTACCTTACTTAAAAGAGCTTCACCAAGCCAAATCTTTGTATCTATATAACTCATCCAATCTACAGGGTCTTTTTTAGGAGACTCTGATTTAAAAGTGGCTACTTTTTGAAGGAGTTTTTTTCTTTGACTAGCTGTATATATCTCTCCAAAACTATTATAAATAGTCTCTTTTTTTACCACTCGTCTAAGATACTCAGCCTCTTTGTTACCACCAAGAGAGGAGATGATCTCATTTAAAAAACTTATTTGCTTTTCATCTAAACTCTTTGAAAAATCATAATATTTTAAAAACTTTGCATAATTATCATAGCCTAAAAATAGTTCATCACTTCCTTCACCACTTAGAACTGTTTTAATTTCTTGTGCTTTTATCTCTTTTGTTAATAAATATAAGGGGATAGAAGCAGGATCTGAATGTGGTTCTTCAAGGTTTTCAAATACCTCTTCTAAAGACTCAATAAAATCTTTTTGTGTAATCTCTAAAGCAGTATGATTACTTTTAATATTTTTAGCAACAATTGAAGCATAGGGAAGTTCACTATATTTTGTATGCGTTTTATATCCTACACTAAAGGTATTTATAGGATGATTTGATATTTGTGAATATATTGTACTTATAAGACTACTATCAATTCCTCCACTTAAAAGAGTGCCTACTTCAACATCCGACTTTAACCTTTGCTCTACACTATTATATAATATATCTTCAATATTTTTTAATGCCGTTTTTTCATCTGTTATCTTTTTGTATGTTTTTATTTTATAATATTTTTTTGTAGTTATTTTTCCATTTTGATATATTAAATAGCTTCCAGCATCAAGTTTATTGATATCTGTATAAAAAGTATTTGGAGTCAGTGGTACAAAATATTGTAAATACTGAGACAATGCTACTTTATTTAACTTTGGAGTAAATCCAAGTATTTTTATAATCGGTTTTATCATACTAGAAAATATAAATTTATTATCTTTTAGATAATAATAAAATGGCTTCTTCCCATATCTATCTCTTGCACAAAAATACCTATCATCTTTTATATCATAGATACAAAAACTAAAAGCACCATTTAGAAGATTTAAAAACTCGGTATCATATTTTTGATACAATCGTATCAGTACTTCTGTATCACTTGAAGTTTTACACTCTAGTTGTTCAGATATTTTCAGTTCATCATAATTATATATTTCGCCATTAAAAACTATCAAAATATCATCAAAAACCATAGGTTGATTTGCTTCACTATCAAGATCTATTATACTTAGTCTTGTATGACCAAAAAAGTTATCGTTAATTTTTCTTATATCTTGGAAATCTGGACCACGATTATTTAAAATATTTATAATAGAATCCAAATTACAATTTGGTAGAAAATTTGAACCTATAATTCCACACATATTATTCTATAATATTTGCTATATTTTTAACTGCATTTTTATGAATCGTATTTATCAGTTTTTTGCTTTTATTTTCAATATCATTTTTTAAACATTCAAAAAAGTAGTTCTCATCTAACTCTTTTTCAGTTTGTAAAAAACACAAATCATTATCTAAGAGATATTTTGCATTAAAATATTGATGGTTTGCTGCTGCATATGGATATGGTATAAAAAACGAAGGTATCCCTAAAGCTACAAGCTCCCATAATGTTGAAGCACCAGCACGACTTATTGAAAAATCTGCTTGATTCATTTTCTTTAATAGCTCAGTAGAAAAATCAAATACATCAACTTCTATTTTTAATTCATCATACTTTTCTTTTATATCATTAAAGTCATTTTTTCCAGTTTGATGTATCATTTTTATACCCATGTCATTTAGTTTTGGTGCAACTTTTACAGCAAAGTTATTTATAGCCTTTGCCCCTTGACTTCCACCTAAAAATATTATGGTTTTTATCTCTTTTCTTATGCGTGAGTTTTCAAAAAACTTTTGAGATATAGGATAGTCTTTTACTTTAGAATCAGGCAAGTATGAACTAAACATCTCTTTTGCATATTTTGATGTGATTTTATTGAGTCTTCCAACTACAGAGTTTTGTTCATGTATATAAAAATCAGTTCTAGTAAAAAATGCTGCAAAACTTGCTGATGCTGCACTAAATCCACCAACACTTACTACTTTTGATACATTGTTTGTATTGATAATTTTAATAGATGTTAATACTGCTTTAAAAATCATAAATAAAGATATAAACTTCCCTATAAAGTTTTGATTTACTACCCCTTTTGTATCTAAGAAATAAGCTTTATAAAGTTTTGGATAGTTCTCAAACCATTGTTTATCTTGACCTTTTGTTGAACCTACAAAGATAACTTTATAACCTCTTTTATAAAACTCATCTATAAACGATCTGGCAACACTTAGGTGTCCACCTGTACCACCACCAGTGATTATTATATATTTACTCATGTTTATCTTCTTTCTTAACTTGTGTTGTTTTTGGTGGAATATTTCTACTTATAGATAGAACCATACCTATTGCTATGGATATAGCCAACATAGAGCTACCTCCATAACTTAAAAACGGAACAGCTATCCCTTTTATAGGAATCATACCAGATATACCATAAGCATTTATAAAAAAAGCAGTAGTTATCATAAGTCCAATACCTAAACTAAAAAGATGAAACTTAACATCTTCTATTCTTCTGCTTGTTCTAAAAACTCTAAATATAATAATAAAAAGTATTATAAGAACAGTAAGCAATCCTAAATATCCAATCTCTTCAGCAATACCAGCTAAAACAAAGTCAGTATGGACTTCACTTAAAAAACCTAATTTTAAAGAGCCATTACCTAAACCTACACCTGTAAGTCCACCATTGTGTATAGCATTTAGTGAGTGTCCCACTTGATATGGTTCAGGAAATTCATCTATTCTTAGTCTTGATTCTATAAACGAAGGCATGATAGATAAAACACTATCTTGTACCATACTCCACCAACTTTGAATCCTGATAATTCTATGTGGAAATAGTACAATTAAACTAAAAACTCCAACAACTGCTATACCAAAAAGAGATGCAAAAAGTTTCCAACTACGATTTGCAAAGATAAGCATAACAAAAAGTATAGAGCCTAAAAGTACAACTTGACCTAAATCTTTTTGCAGTACAGCTATCAAAAAAACGACAAAACCAAATACTATACCATAAGGTAAAAGAAGTTTTAATTCATCTTTAAAAGGAAGTTTTGTTATATTTGTAAGTTTTCTATGAAAAGACCAACTAAGATAATATATAAAACCTATTTTAAAAAACTCTACAGGAGAGAGTGAAAAACCAGGGAGTCTTATCCATCTTTTTGCACCACCTGATTCAGTAACAAAAGATGATGGTAAAAATTGCATAATAGACATCAAAAATAAAAATAGTCCAAATAAAAACCAACCAGCATTATGAATTAAAATTTCAGGTTTTATTTGAGCTAAAGTCCACATAACAAAAATTGATAATATACCTGTAAAAAGTTGTCTATAAAAAAAATGAAATTGTTCATAATCCCAATAAACAACAGTATAAATTGAAAGTGAATAAGAAAAAACTATACTAATGACTATCATAATAGAACTCAAAAAAAACAATGTATAATCTGGTTGTTTATTATCTGTAAGTGATTTAATCTTATTTTTGATAGAATTCATTTTGGGATTATACCAAATTTTTCACAATAACGGATAAAAAATGTTGTTTTTTAAGGCTAAGTAGTTATCTAATGGTTGTTATAAAAACTATAATTTTAATTTTCACTAAAATTTAGATATAATAAATAAAACACAAACATTAAGAGTATATTATGGTAACACAGGAACAATTAGCACAAGCAATACTTGAATTGAAAAATTCAAATCTAAGATTAGAAGCATTTCAAGAGCAAATGGGATTAAGATTGGATGCATCACAAGAAAAATCAGATAGAAGACTTGATAAAGTTACTAAAATGCTAGGAAATATGGGTAATAATCAAGGAGATGTAGCAGAAGAATTTTTCTATAACTCTTTAGAATCTAAACCTAATCTAGCAGGAATAAACTATGACTTTATTGATAAAAATATTACAAGAAGTAAAAAAGGTTTAAGAGATGAATTTGATATAGTTTTAGTAAATGGGGCTGATATAGCTATAATAGAAACAAAATATAAAGCACATACTAATGATATAGAAAAATTAGTAAATAAAAAGTATGAAAACTTTAAAAAACTATATCCAGAATATAAAGATTACACTCATCATCTTGGACTTGCAAGTTTTAATATAAATGAAGATGTAAAAGAAGAAGCATCAAAAAACAATGTAATACTTTTACAAAGAAAAGGTGACATTATAGAAACTATTGTACCATAACTGTAATGATACAGATAACAAATACTAGGAGGAACAAAATCTATAATCTGGTTGTTTATTATCTGTAAGTGATTTAATCTTATTTTTGATAGAATTCATTTTGGGATTATACCAAATTTTTCACAATAACGGATAAAAAATGTCATTGAATCAACAGCAAATACCTATAATGAAAAAATTACTTATTTTGCTAACATTAATAATACTTGCTTTTATAATGTTTATGACATCGTTATTTAACACAGTATCAAAAGATAGAGATTTGCCATCTTTAAATACAACAAAAAAAGATCTAGCAGTTAGAGGAAATATATACACAGCAGATGGTTTTAAAATAGCAACTTCAAGAAAAATATTTTCAGCTTCTATTGATGTTAGATGTTTAGACAAAGATAAAAAAGATCTTTTTGTAACACTTTTTTCAATCTATAGCAATATCTCAAAAAAAGATATTTCTAAAAAAATAGATACAAATAACGGATATGTAATCATATCAAGAACTATAAATCAAAGAGTAGCAAAAGAACTTAAATCATTAGCATATAAATTAAGAAGATTGGGGGTTTTTAAATCTATTAAGATAAATGGAAAAACAATACTTCATGGTCTTGATATTTATGAAACAGGAGAGGAGAGAGTTTATCCCTATAAAGATGCTTTAGCACCTATTGTTGGATTTGTAAGAAAAAACAATTCAGATGGTGGAAAACTAAGAGTAAATGGTGTAAATGGAATAGAGAAACAATTTAATAGTAATCTTAACAATATACAAAATGGTATTTTAAATGGTGAAAAAGATATATTGTCTTTTATACTATTTAATAAAAACTCAAAAATAATAAAAAGAAGAGATGGTGAGGATATAAAACTTACTATACCTCTAAAACTTCAAAAAAACATAGAATTGATGCTTGATAAATATAAAAAAGAGTTTGAAGCAAAAGAGATAATAGTATCTGTTATGGAGAGTTCAACAGGTAAAATTTTAACACTATCTAGTTCAAATAGATATAATCCACAAAATATACAACAAAAAGATATAGAAAGTTTAAGTATAAATGCTACTGAATATAACTTTGAACCAGGTTCAATAGTAAAGCCTATATCTATATCATTGGCTATGGAAAATGGTAAAGTAAAAAAAGATGAACTATTTTTTGCTTACAATAAAGGTAGGAAAAATAAAAAAGGAGAGTATCCAAAAGGGAAGTATAAGATTGGAAGAAGAACAATAAGTGATGATCATCAGTTTAAAAAAAATTATCTTACTTTAAAAGATATAGTTATATTTTCAAGTAATATAGGAACGCTATATATAGCAAATAGGTTGAGTTCGCAGGAGTTTTATGATGGTTTTAAAAAATTTGGATTGTCTAAACAAACAGGTATAGATTTGCCTCATGAAAAAAGAGGTATTATCCATAAACTTTATCAATATAGAGCAGGTGAAGATAAAGGTAAAGACAATATCTATAAAGCTACTGATTCTTATGGTCAAGGTATAACAGCAACTTTTACACAGATGTTAAAAGCTTATAGTGTTTTTAACAATAACGGAGTTGCTGTAACACCTTATGTCGTAAATAAAAGGATATATGAAGAAAAAGAACAAATACTAACAGAAAAAACAGCAAACCAAATGAAAAAACTTTTGATACAAACAGTAGAAGAGGGTACAGGTAAAAAAGCAAAAATAGATGGTCTAGAAATAGGTGGTAAAACAGGTACTGCTAATGTTGTTGAAAAAGGTAGATATATAAGAAAATATATGAGTAGTTTTTTTGGATTTGTAAATGATAAAAACAATAAATACACTATAGGGGTAACAGTAAATGATCCTGTAAATAGGGGTCCTAAATGGTATTATTATTATGCTTCTAACTCTGCTGTTCCTGTTTTTAAAGAGATAGTAAAGATACTTGTAAAGCAAAACTATCTAGAACCTACAGATATATAATCATAAATTTATCTAAAATCTCTTTTTATCTCATCTATTAAGACATCTATATTGTGTAATACAGATGGGTTTTCTAAATCCAATTTTAACTCATCTAAGTTTTTTAACATAGGTTTAAATTTTTTGACTGCTTGTGGTGCTATTGTTTTAGCACCTCTAATATTTGAACCTAATTCTAAAAAAGTTATAACCATCTCTTGACTACCTAATAAAGCTGCATAAGTAATAGGTAGTATCCCATAATTGTCAAAGATATTTATAACATCGTTATCAATTGCATCTATTTTTTTGATAATATTTGGTTTATTTCCCCAAACTGCATTGTGAATCACTGTTCGTCCTTGCTTATCTTGTAGCTTGTAGTTAAACAATACAACTTTTGTTAAAATATCAAACAACCTTTCATTGCAATGTGTTCCAACAATTTTATGTAAAATTGTCCAACCTAAAGCATCTTGATAATTTTTTTCAACTTTACTACTTAATAAGCTACTTATGTTATTTTGAAAATGTTTATCATCTTTATCATTTTCAAATACATTCAAAACATACTCAAAAAAGATGTTATGGTTTGCTTTATTTGTTTTGTGTATATCCAATCCATGACTTATATAAAGTTTAAAAAGTGTAAAGTGATCATATAAAAGAGGCTTAAAAAACAGTGGATCACCTGTAGAATCAAGATAATTAAGATCATCTTTATCCTCTTCTAGTAACTCTTTTACTATTGTTATATATTGCGAATTGCTATTGATTTTTTTTATAATTTCTGGATTTGTTATAAGTTTTGTACCATGGTTATGTAAAATGATATTGTTTAACACCTCATATAGTGTTTCCCCATCCCTATTTTTGATATTTGCAGTTCCACCATAAGCTATGATAAGAAGTATTAAATCGAGTGATTTTGTACCATCATACACTAAAAGAGATAATGCAGTTTCCCCATTGTCATTTTGTATATTTGGATCTATGCCACCTGAAAGTAAAAAGCTAGTCAAATCATAATCCCTTAATCTAACAGCATTAAATAGACCAGATTCATTATTTTTTTCTATAGCATTTATATCTCCACCACTTCTGAGCATCTTAGCAGCTGTTTTAAGCAAACCTTTTCTTCTTGCTTTTTCCTCATCACTTATTTTTGTTGTTGCTGCTATTAGTTCCATCATTATTGTATTGTCATTTGAAGTTGTAGCGTTAACATCAGCTTTATTTTTCAATGCTTCATCTATCACATCTGAAGCATCTTCACCTCTTAAAGCAGTTGTAAATAAGAAACTATCTCCTTCACTATTTTTTAAAGTGGGGTTTGCACCTGATTTTAATAAATCTTTAGCAATAGAATCATCTTTTAATACTTGAGGATGATGCATGATACTATTTCCTGTTTTATCCAGTAAGTTTAGTTCAATATCACCTTGTGAAAGTAAGTATGATATAAAGCGTTCATCCCCAAACGATATTGCATCATATATTACCGTTCTTCCATAATTGTCTTTGTTGTTTATATTTGCACCATTCTTTATTAAAAGTTTTGCTGCATCATTGTATCCAAATACTACAGCATTTTGAAGTGTAGTTCTACCCTCATCATCTCTATATTCAAGGTCTATTTTTTTTGTATCTATTAACATTTTTAAAAATGTTGTATGTTTTTTTGCTATTGCTATATCTAAGATATTTTGATTTTCATTGTTTTTGATAGTTATATTTGCATTGTGGTTTATTAACCACAATACTGATTTGTATTTTTCAACTTTTGTACACTTTAAAAGAAATGTATCTCCTCTTTTATCTTGATAGTTGATGTCAATATTTTTCTCTTCAAGCCCCTCTTTGAGCCATTGTTCGTTTATATCTTCTTGTAGAAGTTCTTGTAAAAAAGTTAAGTTGTTATGATCTTTTTTAAAAAATGATTCTAACACTTAACACTCCAAGGTATAGTGTCTCCTGCATAAATAGGTACAACTTTTTGTGTTTGGGTTTGATATATCTCAGGTACTTTAAAATCTTTCTTTTCCAATATTATTTTTTTAGATAATGCTTCCATATCATATATATCACAAGCATTATCGCTTACAAATTTTTGTAGATTTTCTAACTTATCATTTTTTTCAAAGAAGTCTGCTAATACTTGAAGTGCAATAGGTGAAGTAAAAACTCCAGCAGCACAACCACAACTCTCTTTTGCATGTTGAGGATGAGGAGCACTATCACTTCCAAACATAACTTTTGGATTTGCTTCAAGTGCTATTTTTTGAAGTGCATCTCTATCTTCATATCTTTTTGCTATTGGTTTACAAAATAGATGTGGTTTTAGCATCCCTCCTGCTACATCATCAAGTGTTATAAGTAGATGATGTAAAGTGATAGTAGCATGTAAGTTGTCGTATTTATATAACATATCAACTGCATCTTTTGTTGTTATATGTTCCATTATTATTTTTAGTTTAGGAAATGCAATAGCTAAACTTTCATAAACGCTCATAAATTCACTCTCTCTATCCATAACAAAACCATCAGTTTCACCGTGAACACAAAGTGGAATATCAAGTTCAGCCATCGCATTTAGAGTTGGTGCTAATGTAACTGTATCTATAGACTCAACCCCACCTTCACTATTTGTAGTTATACCTGCTGGATATAGTTTAATAGCACTTATCTCATCTTTTACATCTTCTAAAAACTCTTTAGTATAAGGTTTAAAAAAAAGTGTCATAAATGGTTTAAAATCATCATCACCAATAGCTTTTAATATTCTACTTTTATATGCAATTACTGCATCTTTAGTATCTACAGGCGGTACTAGATTTGGCATAATAATTGCACCAGCAAAAGTTTTAGAACTCAATGGTGCTACAAGGTCCAACATCTCATTGTCTCTTAAGTGTAGATGCATATCAAAAGGGCTATTTATCTCTAAAGTTTTCATATAATTTCCTCGTATTTTATATTTTATTATACGAAAATTAGGATTATATATGACTGAGATTGGTTTTGTTTATATAGTGATAGTTCAATCCCATAATAAGTTTTACTTAAGATTAAAGGATACGACGAAGTCTTGCTTTACTACAATAGCTTTACTAGCAAATAAGTTTTTATATATCTTCAGGTTAAAATGTATTAATATATGGCTCTTAATCTTCTAGTCACGCGTAATTTCTTTGTTAATCTTAAGTAAAACTTATTATGGGATTGAACTTTTTAAGTTGAGACTTAAAAAATACTAAATTTGTGTATAATAGTTATATAAAATTAAAAAAGGTGTTTTTATCACATATGAAGTTATTTATACAAATTAT
>JAYEPD010000081.1:0-2546 GCA_034723675.1 Campylobacterota bacterium | reverse complement strand
TAGCAATATTGCTACTAGTATGTTTGGTTCTTGCAACTAAATTGTATTAGGTATTAAAAGATGGAAACTAAACCACTCCATCTTTTTTTATTGCTTATCAAGCACAACTTGTACTATTTAAGTGCTAGTTATAATTTGATTTGGTATTAAATTCTATAAAGTCATCATAATCTTACAATATATTTCTAAATTTTAACTTTTTGTCACCTTTGTATTACAAATCTTTATTATAATACTCTAAAGACTATATTGGAGTATTTAAATGGAGATCAAAGAACTTTACAATCAAACAAAAGATTTAACAATATTATACGCAGAAGATGATGACAAAGTAGCTATTCAAACTATCGAGGTTTTGGAAGATCTTTTTAAAGATGTGACATATGCAAAAGATGGTCTTGAGGCACTTGAGTTTTATAAAAATAAGCTATTTGATATAGTTATCACTGATCTAAATATGCCAAAGATGGATGGTCAAGAGTTAATAATAAATATAAAACAACAAAATCCAAAACAAACTATCATCGTAGTTTCTGCTTATAGTGACTCCCAACGACTTATCAATCTACTTCAAAGTGGTGTGGATCACTTTATACTAAAACCTATAAAACAAGAGTATCTAAATCAAGTTCTTTTTAAAGCAGCCAATAATATAGCAAAAGATAAAAAACTACAAGAGTATCAAGAGCAACTTGAACTTACAAATATGGAACTAGTAAGTGAAGTGTGGGCTACTCAAAAAATATCAATAGAAACTATTGCAAATATGGTTGAAAAATATGATAGTGAGACAGGAAATCATGTAAAAAGGATAGAGAAATACACAGCACTTATGATAGATAAAATTCCTGAAAAACACAAAGATTGTCCAGCACATTTAAGAGAATATATCCCATTTGCTTCAATCTTACATGATATAGGGAAAATGTATATCCCCAAAGATATACTAAATAAACCTGCAAAACTTGATTTTGATGAGTTTGAAACTATGAAAACTCATGCCTATTTAGGTGGTAAAATGCTTTTAGATTCAAATGAAACTTTTAAAAAGCAGTTTGGAAAAGATAGTTTTTTGAAAGTCGCAGGAGATATTGCTATGTATCATCATGAAAAATATGATGGGAGTGGTTATTCAAAAGGTTTAAAAGCAAAAGAGATCCCTATGTGTGCAAAGATAGTATCTCTTGTAGATGTATATGATGCTTTACGGTGTGATAGGGTTTATAAAAAGGGATGGACACAAGAAGATACTGTTGAGTATATCAAAAATGAGAGCGGCAAAAGTTTTGATCCTATAGTTGTTGATATTTTTTTAAACTATCAAGATAAATTTAATGAAGTCTTTTTAGAGATAAAATAGAGGTAGAGGATGTGTAATTTAAATAAATTTGTAAAATGTAAAGTTTGTAAAGTCTTTTCAATAATGATGAACAAAAAAGGAACCAACCAATGAAAGTTTTAATTTTAATTTTAATATTCTTAAGTAGTTTATATAGTAAAAATGTATTGGTACTAAACTCTTACTCCTCTACATTTGAGTGGACAAAATATCAATCAAGAGCAATCATCTCAGCACTAAAAATAAGAGATGATATAAATATATATGTTGAATTTATGGATACAAAAAAATTCAAACCAACCAATCAAACAATGAAAAATAAGCTTAACTATTATAGTGAAAAATATAAATTTATATCTTTTGATGTGGTTGTTGTTACAGATGACAATGCTATAAACTTTATGATAGAAAATAAAGACAAACAACTATTTAAAAATAGTAAAATATTTTTTTCAGGGGTAAATAATCTTACACTTAGAGATACACTAAACAAAGATAGATTTGCAGGGGTTTTTGAAGTTAAAAATCCCTTATCAAATTTAGCAATTGCAAAACAGTTAAATAAAAATTTAAAAACTGTATATCTAATAGGTGACAATACTGTCACATCTAAAAGCATTATAAATCTTTACACAACACAATATAAAAATATAAATGATATAAACTTTGAGATATTAAACTATACCAATATAGATAATATAATAGAAAAACTAAAAAAATATGAAAAAAACTCTGTGATGATGATAGTGGTGCCAGCAGGATTTACAAAAAATGATAAGCATATAGGTATCAATAGTGCATTAAACTACATCTCAAATAACTATAAAAATCCTATCATAGTGCATGATAACATCTATACAAATATTGGCAATCCAAATATCATAGGTGGAGATTGTGTTGATGGTAAATCATTTGGAGAGATGGTTGCTTTGGATATATTAAAATATTTTGATGGAACAGCTATGAAAGATATTAGGTTTAAATCAAAAGAGGGAAATAGTGTCTATCTAAATGAGAAAGTATTAAATAGCTATGGTTTAGATATTGAAGATATTGCTACTAAAAATCCAATAATAGTAAATAAAAATTATAATACCCCAAGAAAAACAAACAACTTTTTCTAAAGTTTAATTCTCAAAAGAGTAAAATTAAACAATAAAAATAGAGGGTGATAAAATGAGCAGAAAAAGAACAACATATAGTGCAG
>JAYEPD010000080.1:0-12650 GCA_034723675.1 Campylobacterota bacterium | reverse complement strand
CAGTTTATGATGGGATAAGTGACCAATACAATACACCTTTTAACAAAAAAGTTCATAAAATCATAGCACTAAGTAGAGGTGATGATCCTTTAAATCCAAAAGATGAATATAAAGAGGCAATACACAATCTTAATATAGCTATGGTAAAAAATATAGAAAATTCAACTATGGATACCTTTAAAGAATTAGTTTGGAATCAACTACAATAAATATATTATATATTTATTGTATAATAGATACACTTTGAGTTCTTTCTCTTAATTTTATATAAAGCAGGTATTTGTGTTTTTTAATAATTTATCCTTAAAAGTAAAAATATACATCGTTTCTGTTATAGCTTCATAAAGTTAAAAGGTTAATCAAACACCAAAGAAAATTTTAGTAAAATAAAATATATGAAAAATACTAAAATGACTCCTGATGATATTTGCTAAAATAGATTTTATAAATTTATTGCCTTTTTATATATTTATCAAAAAAAATATAAAATCATCACAGATAAAACAGATAATAAACTACAAAAAATCATACCCTTCTGCTATAAATAAAAAGTTCAAAAAACAACAAATAGATGCTGCTTTTATAAGTTCAATAGCGTCAAAAAGATGTAAGTGTGTAGATATAGGGATAGTCGCTTCTGATGAAGTATTATCTGTATTGTCTTTAAAAGGTGAGTATGAGAAAGATTATCAATCAGATACTTCAAATGCGTTGGCAAAAGTTCTTGATATAGATGGAAAAGTTATCATAGGAGATAAAGCACTTTTTTATTATCACAATAGTAAAAATAAAAATTTTGTAGATTTAGCAAAAGTATGGAAAGAGAAATATAATCTACCTTTTGTATTTGCAAGACTTTGTTTTAATTCACATCAAAAATACCTTGAAAACCTATCTAAAGAGTTTTTAAAAACAAAAGTAAAAATACCACAATATATACTTAAAAAATATTGTAGTAAGACAGGTTTATCACAAAAACAGATACTTGAATATCTCGAAAAAATATCTTATGATGTAGGATATAAAGAGAAAAAAAGTTTAAAATTATTTTTTAAACTGGTTGAAAAAAAGGGATTATAAATTGGGAATATTTGAATCGATACTTTTAGGTATCATAGAGGGATTTACAGAGTTTTTACCTATAAGTTCAACAGGACACTTAATAGTTGCTAGTGAAGCTTTGGGAATTGATCAAAATCATGTAACAAAAGCATATGAGGTTATCATACAATTTGCAGCTATATTAGCAGTTATTTTAACTTATAGTGATAAGTTTCATCCTAGTAAAATAGAACTTTGGAAAAAGTTAACTTTGGCTTTTATACCTATAGGTGCAGTAGGTTTTTTGTTTTCATCACAAGTAAAAGCTATGTTTGATATAAAGATAGTAGCTATTATGTTTATAGTTGGTGGGATTATATTTTTAATAGTTGAAAAATTTTATAAAGAAACAGATACTCATATAGATGATGTTGAAAAGGTGAGTTACAAACAAGCTTTATGGATAGGGATAGCACAAATAACTGCACTAATTCCAGGTACAAGTAGGGCAGGTAGTACAATAATAGGTGCTATGTTAGTAGGTCTTAATAGAAAAGCATCAGCAGAGTTTAGTTTTCTTTTGGCATTTCCTGTTATGTGTGCAACTACTGGGTATGATTTACTTAAACATTATAAAGACTTTACTGATGCAAATTTATTGGTTTTAGCTGTAGGATTTGTGACCGCTTTTATTGTTGCTTATTTAACTATAAAACTATTTTTAGTCTTTTTGCAGAGATTTACTTTTGTAGCATTTGGTATTTATAGGATACTTTTTGGTACAATACTCTTAATATGGTTTGTATAAGGAAATAAAATATGTTTTTTAAAGTATTGGTTTTGCAAGTTTTGTTTATCACTTCTATTTATGCAGAAGGTTTTAATGGTTTTAATAATTATGCGTATATAAATATAAATTCGAATGTAAAAGATACAAAGATATATTTAGACAATCTATTTATAGGTACTACACCAATTGAACAGTATCAAGTTACTGCAAACAAAGAGTTCAGTCTATACGCACTTGCAAATAAAAACCTATATAAAAAAGATATAGTAAAGCTTATCAATTTAAGAGCAAAAACGGTTCATAGTTTTGATTTGAATTTTAAAAAAGGGGAAGCTGAACTTTTTTTAGTTGGTAAAAATGGGGAGCTTTATATAGATGATAAATTTATAAAAGTTTTAGACAATGAAAACAGAAATATAAAAGTTGAAGCAAAAGAGAACTTGAAAATACATATACGAAATGAAGATGAAGAGATCACTATTTTTCAAGATGTTTATGTAGATGAAGTTTATGAGATACCTTATAAACTCATATTTATCCCTAAAGATGTAAGGCTTTATACAGTTACTATTGATAACTTAATGTGGGAAGATACAAAAGAAGCTGCAAATACTCCTGTTGATTGGGAAAATGGTTATAAACATTGTGAAAGATTAAATATAGGAAAATATAAAGATTGGAAAGTTCCAACACTAGAGCAACTTGAATTATTGTATAAAAATAAAGATAAAGTATACAATGGTTTTGGTGGTAAGTTTTACTGGTCAAATCATCAATTTCAAGACAAAAAAAAGATATGGTCATATGCTTATGGTAAAGAGTTTGAAGATGGAGAAGTTCTTAAAAGTATAAAAGAGTTAAAAGAGGCTCGTATAAGATGTGTACGAGAGATAGAGATAAAAGAACCAAATGAAGATGAAAATATGTTTGAAGAGATTGAAGATAAAGCACAATGGCATAAAAGGATATAGATGAGAAAAGTTGAGTTATTAAGTCCAGCAGGTAATTTAGAAAAATTAAAAATTGCATTTGCATATGGTGCAGATGCTGTTTATGGTGGAGTTAGTCATTTTTCTTTACGAATAAGAAGTGGTAAAGAGTTTACAATGGAGACTTTCAAAGAGGGGATCGATTATGCTCACTCTTTAGGTAAAAAAGTTTATGTAACTATAAATGGATTTCCTTTTAACTCCCAAATAGAGCTACTTAAAACACATATAAAAAATATAGCTGCTTTAGAACCAGATGCCTTGATAGTAGCAACTCCTGGTGTTGTTCAACTTTGTAATGAACTCTCCCCTGGTATTCCAATTCACCTTTCAACTCAAGCAAATGTTATGAACTATCTTGATGCAAAAGTTTATTATGATATGGGTGTACGAAGAATAATTGCTGCTAGGGAGATAAGCTTAAAAGATGTGCAAGAGATAAAAAAAGAGCTTCCTGATTTAGAGATAGAAGTTTTTGTACATGGAAGTATGTGTTTTGCATATAGTGGACGATGTCTAATAAGTGCTGTTCAAATGGGAAGAGTTCCAAATCGTGGATCATGTGCAAATGATTGTAGATTTGATTATACTTTATATGCTGCAAATGAAGATCATAGTACACTTTTTAGACTTGAAGAGGATCCAGGAGTTGGTACTTATATTTTTAATGCAAAAGATATGAATCTAGCTTCTCATGTAAAAGAGATAGTTGATAGTGGTGCTGTTGATAGTATAAAAATAGAGGGACGAACAAAGTCTCCATACTATTGCGCAGTTACAGCATATGCTTATCGTATGGCTTTAGAAGACTGTTATACCAATAGATTTGAAGCTTCAAAATATCAAGATGAATTAAATACAACTAAAAACCGTGGTTTTACAGATGCTTATCTTATACATAAACCATTTGAAAAAGAGGATACTCAAAACTATGATTATGCTTTAAGTGCAGGAAGTTATGAAGTAAGTGGTTTAGTTCTTGAAAATGAAAACTATTTTCTTTGTAAATATAAAACATACCCAGATGATGAGGTTGAGATATTTGCACCTATAGATAGTACAATAACAGAGGTAGATAATGATATAGGATCTGTATACAAAAAAGATGGAAAATATTATATAAAATTTAAAAAGATTATAACTGAACTAGAAAAAGAGTTAACATCAGTACATAGTGGAAATACAAATCCTATAAAACTTCCAGGAAAATTACCATATATGACAATGCTTAGAGTTAAAAGTGATTAATAGATTATTTTTTTAAAACTCTTCAAATCTATAACCTTGAGATAAAAGACTCTCTCTTATACTCTCTTGATGTTGTTCCCCTTTTGTTTCAAGACCAATAGTAACATTAGCATCACCAAAATCAAGAGCAATAGAGTTTCTATCATAATCTATTTGAACAATGTTTGCACTAAGAGTCTCAAAAATATTTGTGAGCATTTTTAAACTACCTGGTTTGTCTATAAGGGTAACTATCAAGTTCATTTTTCTTGCTGATTTTACCAATCCTTTTTCGATGATTTGAGCAAGCATTGTAACATCAATATTTCCACCACTTAAAGGTAAAACAACTTTTTTCCCTTTTATCTCTATTTTGTTGTGCATAATAGCAGCAGCACCAGTAGCACCTGCACCCTCAACGATAAGTTTATGTTGTTCTAGTAAAAATAAAATAGCTGAGGCTATCTCTTTATCTTCAACTTCAATGATCTCATCCACAAGTTCAATAACAAAATCAAGCATCTTAGGTGTCACATCTCGTACAGCAATTCCATCTGCAATAGTTTTAACAGAGACTGAGTCAATAGGCGTTTTAGCTTCAAAAGATTCTTTCATAGCTCTAGCCCCACTAGCAACAACTCCAATGATTTTAATGTTAGGTTTAAGTTGTTTTAATGCACTTGCAATCCCTGTTATAAGTCCACCTCCACCTATTGGAATAATTATCATATCAATATCTTCTAATTCTTCTAAAATCTCTAAGCCAATAGTCCCTTGCCCTGCTATAACATCATCATCAGCAAAAGGATGTACAAAAGTTTTGTCATGTTTTGTTGCAAAATCTGTGGCATATTTGTACGCCTCATCATAATTTGCACCATGAAGTACAACTTTTGCACCGTGTGATTTTACACCACTTATTTTTAAAAGTGGAGTAGCTTCTGGCATAACAATTGTCGCTTCACAATTAAAATGTTTTGAACTAAAAGCTACACCTTGAGCATGATTTCCTGCACTTGCTGCAACCACACCTTTTGTTCGTTCTTTATCACTTAGTTTGGCAATTTTATTAAAAGCACCTCTAAGTTTGAAGCTCCCTGTAAATTGTAAATTTTCTTTTTTTAAATATACACCTGCTTCACAAGTTGCACTTAAAATTGGTGCATATGCAATAGGGGTAGTTTTTATAATACTATTTAGTCTCTGTTTTGCTTTTTCTATCTCTTTTATATTTATCATAAAAAGATTGTACAAAAAACTATATAAAATTATCTAGTAATATATAACTTGTATATATTTTAAGTATAAAAGATGTATCATATACTCATGATAAAAAATGATAAAGAGATAGTACATATAGACGATATGCAAATATTTGATAGTGATGATTTAGAAACATTACTACATAAGATATTGAGTTATTTGAAAAAAATAACAAATGCAGATGCTGGTACTATTTATCTAAAAAATGGAGATAGTTTGGATTTTACAATTTTCCAAAATGATTCATTTTCTTATGAAAAAATTTTTCAACTCCAAAAACCATTAAAAGGTTTAAAACTTTCGCTTGATGATAAAGATGTTATAGCAGTTGAGTCTTTTTATAGTTCTAAAATAATACTTGTTGATGATATATATAAAGATGAAAAATATGGCTTTGATTCATCAAAAAAGTTTGACAAAGAGTACAAATATAAAACCAAATCCATTTTAACAGCACCACTTATAAATAGATATGAAAAAGATACAATAGGTGTAGTTCAACTTATAAACAAAAAAGATAATGACAATAATCCAATAGCATTTTCAAATGAAGATAAAGAGTTTATATCATTATCAAGTTACCTAATTGTACTATCTATTATGAATGCTAAGAATAATATTGAAGAGTTAAAAAAAGCAAATTTAGAACTTGAAGAGAAAGTTAAAGAGAGAACAAAAAAACTTCTTGATGTTCAAAATGATTTAATAGAACAATCAAATAGAGACCCTATGACAAACTTATACAATAGAAGATATTTTAATGAAATCATAGACAATATTTTCTCTATATCTAAAAGAGGAAACAATCCACTTACTATCTTGATGGTTGATATAGACAATTTTAAAATTATAAATGACACATATGGACATCATAAAGGTGATTTAGTTATAAATAAACTTGCTAGTATTTTTAAAAATATTTGTAGAAGTAGTGATATAGCTATAAGATTTGGTGGAGAAGAGTTTGTTATACTATTAACAAATACAGATGTTTTAAATGGCTCAATTTTTGCAGAAAAACTACTAAACAATGTAAGATATACAACACTTACAACAGACAATAAAGAAAAAATATCATTTACTATAAGTATAGGATTATCAAAAGTAGAAAGAGATGATAAAGATATAGATGTTGTTTTACACAATGCAGATGTAGCACTATACGAAGCTAAAAAAAGTGGAAAAGATAAGCAGGTTACATATAAAGGTAATCTTAAGTCATCATTAAAATAAATCAAAAAATTTAGTAATATTTAGATATAATCGCGAATTATTAGAGAAATAAGGAAAAAATTTGTTGAATTTTAAAGATAATTTAATTGGTAAAGATGCTAAAAGTGATATATTATCAGGTTTAGTTGTTGCTGTTGCTCTTGTGCCTGAAGCTATTGCTTTCTCATTTATAGCACAAGTAAGTCCTATAGTTGGACTTTATGCAGCAGTTATATTAGGACTTATCACTGCTATTATGGGTGGTAAGCCTGGTATGATTTCAGGTGCTACTGGGGCTGTTGCTATTGTACTTGTTGGTTTAAGTATAAGTGCAAAAGCTATGTTAGAGGTTCAAGGTTTAGCTCCTGCTGAAGTAACATCTGGTATTATTCAATATATAACACTTACAGCTATAGTTGCAGGTATCATTCAAATATCTATTGGTGTATTTAAAATGGGAAAATTTATCCGTTTAGTTCCTCAACCTGCACTTCATGGTTTTGTAAATGGATTGGCTGTTGTTATTGCAATGTCTCAGTTTAAGTTCTTAGAGGGAGCTGGTGCTTTAATGTACGGTATCATACTAGGTACTATGGCTACTATGTATTTTTTACCAAAACTCACATCTGCTGTACCTGCTGGATTGGTTGCTATTATAGTTTTCACAGTTGCTGTATTTGCTACAGGGGCTGAAACAAAACTTGTGGGAGATTTAGCAAATCTTACAGATTTTAAAGGGATGTTGCCAAGCTTTTCACTCCCTACTACACTATTTAGTTTTGATGCATTTATGATGGTTTTACCTTATGCTATTATTGTAGCACTTGTTGGTATAATAGAATCACTTCTTACACTTTCTGTTTTAGATGAGATAAGTGGAAAAAGAGGTAGTGCAAATCAAGAGTGTATAGCTCAAGGTACAGGAAATGTAACTTGTGGATGTTTTGGTGCTATGCCTGGTTGTGCGATGATTGGTCAAAGTATCATAAACTATACAAGTGGTGGTTGGGGACGATTGTCTGGTATAACTGCTGCTGTTACACTTATGCTTTTAATTGCAACACTAACTGATATATTAAATATAATCCCTGTTGCTATTTTAGTTGGTATTATGTTTATGGTAAGTATTGGAACATTTGAGTGGAGTAGTTTTGCAAGAATAAGTAAAATGCCACGAAGTGATGCTTTTGTACTTGTAACTGTTACAGGTATCACAATAGTTGCAGACTTAGCTATTGCTGTTATAAGTGGTGTTATTATCTCTGCACTTGTATTTGCTTGGAAACATGCAAAAGTTACAGCTCGTACACATATAGAAGATGATGGAGTAAAAGTTTATGATTTTGATGGACCATTGTTTTTTGGAAGTGTAACTGCTTTTAATGAACAGTTTGATTTAGAACATGATCCTGATTCAGTTGTGCTTGATTTTAAAGATGCAAGAGTTATGGATATAAGTGGTGTAGAAGCTATAGATGCAATCACTAAAAAATACCTAGAAGCTAATAAAACTATAAAAATAAGACATCTAAGTAGTGAGTGTAAATCTATCATGAAAAATGCAGGTCAATTTTGTACATTTGAAGAGGATGATCCTAAGTACAAAGTTGCATACAACTATTAAAGAGGAGGGGATTAATTATGACTTTTAAAGAAAGAATTATTGATATTAGAAATTCAAAATGGTTTTCTAACTTAACTACAAGTATTATTATATTTTATGCTGCAGCATTAGGATTTAAAACAGTAGATGATCTATCTCAACCTTTTGGGATGGTTTTTTATAGTATAGATATATTTATAACTATATATTTCTTAATTGAGATTATTATAAAGATGTCAGCAGAAGAGAATCTAAAAGATTTTTTTAAAGATAAGTGGAATGTTTTTGATTTTGTAATAGTTACTATTACTTTAATACCTTTAGAAAACTCATCTTTTGCAGCTATTGCAAGGCTTATGAGAATTTTCAGAGTTCTTAGACTTTTAACCTCAAGACCTGAGCTTAAAAAAATTATAGATATGTTAATAGGTGCTATTCCATCTATAGTTGATATTGTTATACTGATGTTTATCATCTTTTATATATATGCAATTGTTGGTAACTTTTTCTTTTCAGAGTTAAAGTCTGGACTATGGAATGATTTTTTAACATCTATGCTTACACTGTTTAGGGTTCTTACTTTTGAGGACTGGACTGATGTTATGTATGAAGCTATGGAAGTTTACCCATGGGCTTGGGCATATTTTGTTAGTTTTGTTATCATTGCTGCATTTGTATTTTTCAATCTTTTTGTTGCAGTTATCATTGGAGAGATGGAAAAAATACAAAACGAAGATAAAGATGAACAACTCAATAGAGAAGAGGAAAAGATAGACTTACTTCTTAAAGAGGTTAGAGAATTAAGAACTGAAATAGATAAGTTGAAAAAATGAAAAATTTAATTTTTTTAACTATCTCCTTTTTTTTCATAGCTTGTAGCGATGATAATAATGAAGTTACTGCATCAAATAATGATGAAGTGATATATGACAATGTAACAAAACCAAATGTTTATAGTTATCCATATAGTAGTTTAGATACTGATATGAAATATTCATTAGCTTATATGTGGAATGAAGAGAAACTAGCAAAAGATATATACCTGTCATTAAATGAACTTTATAGTTCTAATACTTTAAAAAATATTGCAACTAGATCAGAAGTTGTACACGAAGAGGCTGTTGAAGAGTTAGTTGAAAAATATGATTTAAATATCACAAATCTTATTGACTATGAAGAAAACTACTCTGAAGAAGAGCTAAACAATTTAGCCCAAGGGGTATTTGCTATACCAGAGATACAAACATTATATGATGAATTGTATAGTTATGGAAAAGTTTCCCTTCAATCTTCACTTGAAGTTGGTTGTATGGTTGAAGTTACAGATATAATTGATCTTGATAAGTATATCGTACAAGCTCAAGATAATAATGCAAGTGATTTAGTGGATACTTTTAAGTTTTTAAGAGATGGAAGTTATCGACACTATTGGGCATTTGATAAAGCTTTAAAAAATATTGGTGTTGGTGATGGTTGCTGCTATTTGGGTGTAATCAATGGCGTTGATTATTGTCAAGAAGATTATCCATATAAAAACTAAAGAAGATTTTAGTCCAATCCTCTTGTAAGTTTAACTTAAAATTAAAGGAAAAACATGAATATAAATGTTTCAATAGTAGGTGCAACTGGATATACAGGTCTTGAACTTGTAAAGATACTTTTAAACCATCCAAAATTTAATATAACATATATAGCAAATAGTACAGGTGATACAACTATTGATAAACTTCATCCATCTTTGAGTGAAGTTATAGATATGGAAGTTAAAAAAGCAGATCCATATGATATAGCAACTGTATCAGAGCTTTGTTTTTTGGCACTTCCTCATAAAACATCTATGGGATTTGCTAAAGAACTTTTGGCTTTAGGGGTTAAGGTTGTTGATTTAAGTGCAGATTATCGTTTAGAACTTGATACTTATGAAGAGTATTATTGTCCACATGAAGATAAAAAGAATCTTCCAAGTTCAGTGTATGGACTCCCTGAATTTTATGAAGGAGAGATACGAACAGCTAATCTTGTAGCAAATCCAGGATGTTATCCAACGGCAACACTACTTGCTATTTTACCATTTGTTAAATATATAGATAACAACTCAAATATCTTTGTAGATGCAAAAAGTGGTGTAAGTGGTGCTGGTAAAAAACTAAGCGAAATAACACAGTTTGTAACAGTAAATGACAATATGTTTTCATATAACCCTATGAAACATAGACATATGCCAGAGATAAAAGAAAAAATAAGATTAATAGAAAATAAAAACTTCAATATAAACTTTGTACCACATCTTATACCTGTTACAAGAGGTATGTTAGTTAGTGTTTATTGTACTTTAAATAGCGATATTGATGCAAAAACACTTCTAAAAGAGTATTATAAAAATGATGAGTTTATAAGAGTAAAAGATACACCAGTTGATCTTAAATCAACAGCAGGAACAAACTTTTGTGATATATTTGTAGAACAAAACGATACAGCACTTTTTGTAAGTAGTAGTATAGACAATCTTCTTCGAGGAGCATCATCTCAAGCAGTTGTAAATGCAAATATCATGTCAGGGTATGAAGCAGGTCTAGGTATAAATAAAATAGCTTATGTGCCTTAAAAGATCGTTAGTAAGATAATAAAATCTATACTAACTTTTTAGCAAATTCTAAAGCTTCTGTGGTTATATTTTCACCACTTATCATCCTTGCTATCTCATCTATTCTTTCATCTTTATTTAGTAATTTAACAGTTGATAGATTATCATCTTTTTTTACTATAAAGTGTTGATTTGCTGTTGCACTTAGTTGTGGTTGATGTGATATAGCAAATATTTGATAGTTTTTTGAAAGTTGTGTTAAAACTTTTGCTATACTTTGAGACTCTTTCCCACTTAAATTTGCATCTATCTCATCTAAAAATAATATACCATTTGTATCTATCTCATAATAACTTCTAGCAGTTAAAAGTGCTAATCTTAAACGATTAAATTCACCACTACTTATTTTTGATAGTTGTGTATTATTTAATAAAAATTCGATTTTGTCTATACCAGTTTCATCTAAATTTTGAGTCTCAATTGAGATAGTTAAGTTTTCAAGGTATAAGTACTCTAAATATTCATTGATTTTTTCTTCTAAAAAAACAATATTTTCTTTTCTTGTTTTAGAAATTTTACTTGCTAAACTATTTATCTCATCGGAGAGTTTTTTTACATTTTTTTCTAATATAGCTTTTTCAAATGAGATATTGTCATATTTTTCAAGTTCTAACTCTTTCTCTTTTTTATACTCTAACGCTTCCTCTATTCCACCAAATTTTTTATTTAGAGATGCTAACTCTTCTATTCTAGTTAATATATTTTCTATATCATCTTCATCACTTGAAGATAAACTATCATAAAATCTTTCAAAATGATCATTAACTTCAGCAATCGCATCATCAAAAAATGAACAATCTACATCTAAAACTTGTAATGCACTTGAGATCTTATCTGTTTGATTTAAAAGTGGTTGAATATCTTTTAAAATATCTTCAAACTTCTCTTTTTTTGAAAGATTCTCTTTCATAGCTTTTAATTCATCGTATTCATCAATTTTAGGGTCAATTTTAGATATTTTATCTATCTCAAATTTAGTGTATTCTATTAAGTCATCAAGATCTTTTTCATCTTCTAAAATTTTATTTAATTTATCTTGCATTGATTTATATTCATCATATTTTGAATGAAACTTCTCTAAAATATCTTTATACTCTTCATTTTTTAAAGATGTTAAAAAATCTAAAAAATTTACAATTTTTTTACTATGAAAATCTGTAGTATCTTTTAGATGTAGATGTTTTGAAAATATAGAAGTAAATAGTTTTAGATTTTTTTTTGATATTGTTTGATTGTTTAAGAGATACCTTGTTTTAGCTGATGTAGTTTGTTTTATAACTATATCATCATCTTTTTCTATTGCATAATTTTCATCAGAAATATCTATATCTTCTAGTGTTATTTCACTTAATTTTGATGTACTATCAGTTGTACCAAATAGTGATAGTATTGAACTCATCAATACAGACTTTCCAGCACCACTAGCACCTGTAAAGACTATCAAACCTTTTTCAAATTCTAAATCTACTTTATTAAATGATAAATAATTTTCTAAATAAAATCTTGTAATCAATTTGCACCCCAATGTAATTTTTTATTTAATACATCAAAATAGTTTCTCTCTACTCTATGTATAAGTTTAGCTTTTAGTGAAGCTATTTGTATTGTTATTATATCTTTTGATTTTAACTCATATGTATCATGCCCATCTATTATTACAACAGCTTCTTCAATATTTGTATTTTCAAATGTTATCTTAAAATCAACAGGTAAAACTAATGGTCTTTGTGTAAGTGAGTGAGCTGATATAGGAGTAACTATAAAAGCATCTGTTAGTGGATATACAACAGGTCCATTACAAGATAGATTATAAGCTGTTGAACCTGTTGGTGTTGATACTATAAGACCATCTCCATTGTATTTGTTAAATAGTCTATTGTT
>JAYEPD010000079.1:0-2560 GCA_034723675.1 Campylobacterota bacterium | reverse complement strand
ATATTATTATATCTAAAAAAAGTAAAAAAATAAAAATAAAAAGTAAAAAATATCTCAATTAATTAAAAATAGATGTGAATAAAAATATAATATCTTGTGAAAAGGTGTGAATAGATGATAATTTTAGGTATAGATCCAGGTACTATTAACTGTGGTTACGCTGTTATTGAAAATGTGAATAGTGTGACGAAAATAAAAAAACCAAGATTAATTGAAGCAGGACTTATTAAAATTAAGTCACGAGTTCTTCAAGAACAAATAGTTGAGATGATTGAAGGTGTAGATATAATAATCAAAAATCATAAAATAGAAGAGGTAGCAATAGAAGATATATTTTTTGCACACAATCCAAAATCTATTATAAAATTAGCTCAATTTAGAGGGGCAATAAGTTTAAAAATATTATTAGAATTTGGAAATTTTAGTGAATATACACCTTTACAAGTTAAAAAATCAGTTACAGGAAATGGAAAAGCCTCAAAAGAGCAAGTTGCATTTATGGTGAAAAGACTCTTAGGTATAAAGCAAGAGATAAAACCACTTGATATAACAGATGCTATAGCAGTAGCTTTAACTCACTCTCAAAGGGTATTTTTAAGAGGAAAAGATTTGATATAAAACTTAAGTAAATAAATTGATGAAGATATATCAGTTTATAACAACGGTTTTAATGTTTTTTTAAATTCATTTAGTATTATATCTATTTGAGTTTTTTGTATGTTATCTAATACTTTTTTATCTAACTCTTTGTAGTTTTTCAAAATAAAATTATAGTAAGGTGATGTCAATTTATAATACTCTTCAATAATTTTACTTATAAAAGTTAAGTTTGTATCACCTAGTTTAGATATATTTTTGAAATCTTTTGCTATTTTTTCTTCTAATTTTAGATGATTTAATTCATCTTTATATAAAGTATCTCTTGATATATATTTTAGTTTTTCTTTTAGTATATTTTGTAAGTCTGTTTTATTGATAACACCATTTAGTTTTATATCAATTGTTTTTTTTGCTTTTGTACCTTTTAAAAATGCACCAAATGATAAATTATAAATAATAATATCTTTATTTAAAGATTGAGAGATAGTTTCAAAACTATCTATAATATTTTTATAATAAACTGTTGTAAATACTTCATTTTTAAAGTTCCCTTTTACTTTTATAACTTGCTTACTAAAATCTAACTTTTCATTTTCTATGATACTACTCTCTTTGAGATCTATTTTTTTACTTGATATATGAGTTGTATCATGAGTCAATCCATTCTCTTGATCAAGTGCAGCATCAATACCACATATATATAACTCTTCAACTCCTAATCTCAAAAGTATTTTCACACCAACATCTCCAACTGTAATTCCTGTAAAAACTCCACTGTTATTAAATAGTTCTAAAGAGTCTTGTACTAAATATATATTTTCATTATTAAACTTTTTAAAAACTTCTTTATTTGTATTTATAGATGCTAGGAGTATAGAGTTATTATAATATTTTTCATCTACTGCTATATCTTCTAATACATTTTGATTGCTATCTATACTTAAAATTATATCTGGAACTATATCTTCTATCTCCAATCTTTTTAAAGAAGATGCTGCTGATACTATTAAAAATTTTTTTTTATTTTTTTTTATAAAATCAATATTTTTATAAAGTGATGGACCAGAAGCTAAAAATAAAACTTTGTAATCAGATAATATCTTATGTTTTACAGATAAATTTAATAACCCATTAGAAGATATTTTAAAGTTATTTAACCCATTTACAAAACTTCTAAGTATCTCACTATATGGATAAATTGATGGATTTAAAGTCGATACTATCTTTGAAACTTTATCAAATATTTTTAGATGTTTTTCAGATGCAATCTCATATTTTAGAAAATAGTTATCTTCATATTTATAGTTAAAAAACTCTCTTATCTGCTCTTTTAAATCATCATCTTTTAAATTTATTGCAAAAAAAAGTTTACTATTTTGTGCTAATTGTTCATAATCTGTTAAAAATAATGAAAGTCTAAAAACTTCCAAATTATCCTCTATGATTAGATAACTATTTGATTGAACTACTTTTGCAATATCATTTAAATGTACCCCTAAAAGTGTCCCTATAAATATAAATTTTTTATATTTTATATTTGTATCTATCTTTTTATTTTTAAACAGCTCTATATATTGATTTATAAATCTTGAAAACTCGAAGTTCTCATCACTCTCTATCTCTCTTTTTTTGTGATCTAACATAGATATACCAGATATATGTTTATCTATATTTTTGGCTCTATATTGTGCATCATAAAAAGGGTCACAATTATATGTAGTTTCCCCATCTATATCAACTAATTCAAAATGATTATCTTTGATATCTATATAATAGTTCTCTTTATAAGTGTTTTCAAATACCTTTAATTTCTCATATACTTCACAATGATACTTTTGTAAAAATAAACTGTTTTTGAGATATATTTGTTCTAATGTCTTTTGAATATCTTCCAATCTTTCCAACTTTTCACTTTTTTAATAGTCCAATCTTGTATTCAGTTTTACTTAAGATTAAAGGA
>JAYEPD010000078.1:0-12769 GCA_034723675.1 Campylobacterota bacterium | reverse complement strand
TTTAGAGATAAAATATTTGTTTGGAATGCTATTTGATCTATAACTGTAATAGCTTCACTTATAGCTGTAACTTCTGTATTTATCTCATCCATAGCAGTTGTTGTTTGATTGGCCAAGTTTTGACCTTGCTTAGCCGAACTTGTAACCTCTTTTGCATATGAAGCCATCTGTACAACATTTTGAGTACTATTTGATACATTTGATCTTATCTCTTCTATTGCAGCAGCAGTTTCTTCTAAAGAAGATGCAGCTTCATTTGATGATTTATTTAAGCTTTCAACATTTTCAAGAAGTGTGTTTGCACTCCCTTGTAGTGTTAATCCTGTTGATTTATTTTCAACTAACATAGTTGTCATTGATTGAGTCAAATTATTAATTTTTTCTATAATTATATACAATCCACTATCTTTTTGAAAACTACTAGCATCTAATTTCTGTCTATAATCACCATCTACATAACTATCTAAAATAGGATATGTTACCCTTATATTTTCTCTTAAGTTTTTAATTCCATTATTAATTGTATCTTTTAATTCTAAAAGTGTTGGATTTGAGGTGTTTGCTTTTATATCATCAGCAAACCACCCTTGTCCTATCTTAGCAGATATATCTTTTATATTATCTATAAGAACTCTATCCTCTTGGATGGATTTTTGAATGTTTGACATATTATTATTAGTTAAAATTGACATTTTTCCCAACTCATCATTTGCAATTATATCAATATGTTTTACACTTGATGTTTTACCATTTAAAAAGTCGAAGAAACTTATCAATCCATTTTGTAAATTGTTAGTAGAAGTTAATATATTATTTACCAATATATACATATAACTTAATACTATTACCATCCCAATTGCAACAACTACTAATATAATATATATTATACTTGAACTTTGTTCTTTGTATTGATTAGATACTTTTATATCTTTTTTCTTACTAGCTGTTTTATAAGCTTTTAATCCTTTTTTAAAAGGTCTCCAAACTTGAACTATATGAGTTGTTATATCTTGGGCTGTTAATTGTTTGTTGTTAAATTTTGATATAAGTTTTTTAATATCATCAGAATATCTCTTATGTAGTGAGATAATATTGAACTTTTCGATACCTTGTGAGAATTTCTTTAATTTTTCACTATTAAGAGTATCTATATTTTTATCCATAGACTCTAAAGCAATAGTCATATTTTTTAATGTTTTTAAATCATTGTTATTTATATAGATACCTCTTAAAGCAGAAGTTATCTGCAAACCATTTGTTAATGTTCCTACTACAAGACCTCTTGTTTGTACCGCTTTTTGTGCTGATGCGTATATCTCTTGTTGGTTTTTTAATTCATAACTAATAAAACCAATAATAAATGCTATGAATAACAAGAACATAACAACCAATGAATAGAGCTTACTCTTAATACTGAAATTTTTTAACATAATCTACCTTCTTTTTGTAATTTTGGATATTATATAAAGATTAAAATAAATTACTACTTAATATAAGTACCAATTAAGTCTCAACTATACTAATCCCTTTCATGAAGTATCTTATCTAAAAGATCAAATACATCACTACTAGCATCTTCCATCTCTTTAAATGCAGAGTTTATTTTATAATAATCTAAGTTTTCACTATCTTTTTCTATAGCATCAAAAACTTTATGTGTACCATTGTGAACAATTGAGTGTGGAAGATCAAGTTTAGAATAGCTTGGTGTTTTAGAGAAATATCTTTTTCCTAAACCTTCACTGTACCATTTTCCAAGTCTACAGTTTTTATGGTCAACAAAAGAAAATGCAGGTTCTTTATTTGCTACACTTAGGTAAGTATTAACCTTCCATATAACATGATCCAATTTAGCTAAACTCATAAAAACTCTATCTGTCATATGACCTAAACCATCAAATGACTCTTTTGATGTACTCATAACTGAATTGATTTCACCTGAGTATTCATTGGCTTCTACTGATATATTTTCTATAGATTTAGTCATAATATCAAACTTTTCATCTGTTAAAGAGACACTTTCTTGTATAGAGTTAACTATATTTGTTATCTCTTTTGCAGCTTCTGCACTTCTTGATGCTAGATTTCTAACCTCTTGTGCAACAACAGCAAAACCTTTTCCTGCTTCCCCTGCTGTTGCTGCTTCAACTGCTGCATTTAAACTTAGGATATTTGTTTGAAATGCAATTTGATCTATTGTTACAACTGCTTTACTTATATTTGATGCTTTTGTATTAAGTGTTGTAACAACTTCATTTATCTCTTTAGTATCTTTATATAGTTCTTTAATATAGCTAACTATACTGTTTAGTTTTACCATAGAGTCGCTGTAAGTTTCATTTATCTTAAATGTTTTACTTAAATTTTCTCTTGACATATCAGTTGATTCTGAGATATTCTTTTGAATATCTAACAAACCAACTTTTAAGCGTTCATTTTCATATTTAAAAAGAGATTCAAGCTTATCTTCTTTATTTTCCTCTTTTTTATTTGCAACTATTTTAAGCTCTTCTATCTCTTTTTTTAAACTTTCTATATCATTTAGTAAGATTTTATTTTCATTTTCTTTAGTTGATAAACTCTCTTTAGATGAAAATATTTCGTTCTCTAAATCATAAATCTTATCTTTTAAACTCTTTATAGTGATTTTGTTTTCTTTTATCTCTTCTTTTAATTCTGAATTAAAAAACATAACTTTCCTTAATCTATTGTATGTTTTATTATATGATATATGTTATTAACTATTTATTAACTATTTATATTTTTGTATTTACTTTTATATATTATAATTTAAAAATAAAAATTAGCACAATCTTTTATAAGTTTTGTTTAAGGCATACTCCTTTTAATCTTGAACAAAGCTTAACAAAAGATTGAACTACAAAAAGGATAAAAAATGTTTAAACAAAAAATATTATTAAGTTTAGTGGTTGCAACTACTATGTATGGAAATTCTATAACTTTAGATACGATTAAAGAATCTAACAATAGAGTTAACCCAAGTGATACAAATCAGATACTATCATTTAACAATAGCACAAAAGATGCTGTTCATAGTATAGTAAATATATCAACAAAAAAAAGGGTAAAAAATAGAACCAATCCCATTGAACAGATGTTTCAAGATCCAATGTTTAGAGAGTTTTTTGGGCGAGGTTTTGGTAATGGTAATAAAGGAACACAAAGAGTACAAAAATCACTTGGTTCTGGAGTGATTTTATCAAAAGATGGCTATATAGTTACAAATGCACATGTTGTAGAAAACTCAGATGAGATTATAGTTTCTATTGGTGAGAATCAAACAGAATATAACGCAAAACTAATAGGTATAGATAAAGATAGTGATTTGGCTGTTATAAAAATAGAGGCAAAAAATCTTAAAGCTATAAAGGTGGGAACTTCAAACTCTTTACTTATTGGTGATGTAGTATTTGCAATAGGAAATCCTTTTGGAGTAGGACAAACAGTAACACAAGGTATAATATCTGCTTTAAATAAAAATAAAGTAGGGATAAATAAATATGAAAATTTTATACAAACCGATGCTTCTATTAATCCAGGAAATTCAGGTGGTGCTTTAATTGATAGTAGGGGTGCTTTAATTGGTATAAATAGTGCTATTATGACAAGAAGTGGTGGTAACAATGGAATAGGTTTTGCTATACCTGTATCTATGGTAAAAGATATAGTTGAAAAACTAGTAAAAGATGGTAAGGTTACTAGAGGTTATTTAGGAGTTAGTATTGATGATATTGATAAAGAGTTACAAGGTATCTACAACCATAAAGAGGGTGCATTGATTTTAAATGTTTCAAAAGATACACCTGCTTACAAATTTAACCTAAAAAGAGGTGATTTAGTTTATGCTGTTAATGGAAAAACAATAAAAGACTCACAAGAGTTCAGTACAGCAATTGGCTCTTTTAGTCCAAAAGAAAAAATAACTTTACAAATAGAGAGAAATGGAAAGAATATAGAGATAGATATAGTTTTAGATAGTAGAGACTCTTTATATGAAGTATCTCAAAATACACCTGTTTTAAATGGTTTGTTTCTTAGTAACATCACAAATGAAAATAGTACAAAATACAGAATACAAAAAGGTATCTATGGAGTTCTTATAACAGATGTGAAAGCACAAAGTGAAGCTGAAAAAGTTGGATTTGAAGCTGGAGATGTTATCATACAGATAGAAAACATAGAGATAGAAAACTTAAACGATGTACAGAAGGCACTTAAAAAATTTAGTGGAAAACAAAAAAGAATTTATATAAATAGATATGGTAGAATTTTAGTATCAGTTATAAAATAAGGGGTGATTTATGATAAATATTTTAATGGTTGAAGATGATGAAGAGTTAGCATCTATTATACAAAGATATTTAATCCCTTATGATATTAAAGTAAAAAATACAATTAATGGTTTTAGCCTTTTAGAGAAACTATCAAACAGTGATGATTTTGATATGTTGATAGTTGATCTTACTTTACCAGATATTGATGGATTGGAGCTTATCAATAAGATAAGAAAGAGTTCTACTCTCCCAATAATTGTATCTAGTGCTAGAGATGATATACTTGATAAAGTTATAGCTTTAGAGCGTGGAGCTGATGATTATTTGCCAAAGCCTTATGACCCTAGAGAATTAGAAGCAAGAATTAAATCTATACTAAGAAGAGAAAAAAAAGTTCTAAAAGATTTAAAGAGATTTAATATTAATAATGATTCACATACTATTGATTTTATGAATAATACTTTGCAATTGACAATGGCAGAATACGATATACTAAGCTTACTTATCCAAAAAACAAATGGAGTTGTAAGTAGAGAAGAGTTTATATATGATAGTTTAAATATTGATGATAATAGTACTTTAAAAAATATAGATGTTATGATCTTGCGAATTAGACAAAAAATATCAAAAATAGATAATAGTAAAAAATATATAATTAGTGTAAGAGGTATGGGATATAAACTTATCTCATAATATTTAAATGAAAAACATATCTATATCAATTTTTATACATATTATTTTTTCTATTGCTATTGTAGCAATTGTCTCTTTATTTTCTATTTTTATAACTTTTGACAACCATAAACATAATCAAATTTTACAAAATAGATATGAAATTATTTCGAATAGTTTTTTGGCTCATATTGAGCATACCCCTACATATGAAAAGATTTTAGATTTAAGTAAAAAATTAAATCTTATAAAAATTTCCGATGATAAATTTAAACTATATATTTTAAATAATGCAATTGTTACTTATAAAAAAGAGTTCCAAAATAGTAGAGTAAGAGTATTTAAAATATCAAATAAACACTATATATACATACAAAGTATTGGATTTAACCTTATGTACAATATTATAATACCAAAAAATAGAAATCAGACTATTGCATTTTTTGTATTATTAATTATAATAATTTTAATTTTAATAATTTACTTCTCTTTATTGAAAAAATTGCAACCACTAAAAAAATTAAATAACCAAATTGAACAATTTAGTAAAGGTAATCTAGATATAAAAGTAGATATAAATTCAAAAGATGAGATTGGAAAATTAGCAAATAGTTTTTCTAAAGCAATTAAAAATATAGATGAATTAATAAGTTCAAAAAATCTTTTTATGAGAAATATTTTACATGAATTAAAAACACCAATAACAAAGGGTCTCTTTTTAGCAAATATTATCCAAACAGATAATATTAAAGATAAAAAAGATATTATAAATAACTATAATAACCTAAATAGTATTATAAATAAACTTGCAAATATAGAAAAACTAAAAACAATACAGATAAAAAAAGAGAACATAGATATAAAAAGTTTAATCTATGATATAACCTCAATATTAAATATAGATAAAAATAATTTGAGTTTAAATATAGATGAAAGCACAATAATTGCTTCTAAAGATCTCTTCAGTACTGTAATAAAAAATTTAATTGAAAATGGATACAAATATGCAGATGATAAACAGGTTTCGATAGATTTAACAAAAAATATTTTAAGTTTTAAATCAAAAGGTGATATGTTGGAAAAAGAGTTTGAGTTTTATACTCAAGCATTTACACAAGAGACTAAAAATAGTATTGGTTTAGGATTAGGGCTTTATATTGTAAATGAGATTGTAAATTTACACAATTTTAAATTTGATTATAGTTATAAAGAGAATACAAATATTTTTTCTATAAAACTTTCATAAGTGCTATCTCATCACAAATAGGAAAATGTTTACATTTAATACAGTCAGCCCAGATTTTAGTTTCAGGTATACTCTCTTTTTCTATTATATCAAATCCAAAAGATGAAAATAATTTTGCTTGATAAGTTAAAACTAAAATCCTAATAAGTTTTAACTCTTTTGCTTCATCTATACAACTATTGATTAGTTTTTTACCTACCCCTTGACCTCTTAAATTTTCATCAACAACTAAGCTTCGTATCTCTGCTAATTCATCTGTATGGATATGTAGTGCAGCAAAACCAACTATTTTATTATCATGTTTTGCAATAACATATGACCTTATAGTTGTAGCGATTTCTGAACTATTTCTCTCTAATATATTTCCATTTTCTACATCTTTTAAGACTAAATCTTGCATATTTTTTATATCTAATACATCAGGTTTTTGTAAAGTTATCTCTAAAGACAATTTATTCTCCAAATAGATAGGTTGCTATTTTTTTTTCAAGAATATCTATACCTTTATTTTTTAAATTAGTTATAAAAATACCATTTGGATGCTTGTGTTTAAGTTTTTGAAGATCAGTTTGTTTTAGTTTATCAATTTTTGTAAATACATCTATTATTATTTGATCACCTCTTTTTATATGATGTAAAAAGTCATCAACACTTTTATCAATCTCTAAAGTGGGATGTCTTGAATCTATAAGATGGATAAAAATTTGTAAAGATGGTCTTTGTTCTAAAAAATCTGTTAAATTTTTATGCCACTCTTTTTTTATTGATTTTGATACTTTTGCATAACCAAATCCAGGAAGATCAACAAATCGTGCATAATTTCTTTCATTGCTATCTTCACTATTATAGTCTTTTAAAATAACATCAAAATAATTTAAAAGTTGTGTTTTTCCAGGTGTTGAAGATGACTTAGCCAATGATTTTCTTTTTGTAAGTGAGTTTAATAGCGAACTTTTTCCAACATTACTTCGACCTAAAAATGCTATTTCTGCTTTATTTGGAGGTGGAGAATCGTGTAAACTTTGTGATGATGTTAGAAACTCTGCATTTATTATTTTAAAATTTTTCACTATTCTTCTCTCTTTTTATTTTTCTCTTCATCTAATTTTAATCTAAATTTTACAGGTTTATTTTCATCTCCATCTATTTTTGTATGACCTGTTAATTCATCTATATATATCTTATTTGCAGTTAATTTTTTATCATCTTTTGTATCTTCTAAATATCCATTTCCTATAATTATATATTTTTGTTCATCAGGATAATACAACACTTTGTCACCTTTAGCAGTGATTATATTATCTTCTGTATGTAAAACAAACGATACATCTCCTGTAGCAATGTAGTCTTTTGGTACTTGCTTGTCTGGATCTTCAAGTGATTGTTTTGTATTTATAACTAAACTTTGACACAATAATATATCATTGTTTTTAGTCATCTTTACATTACCTTTAAAAAACATTATATTTTTTTGTTCATTTGCTTCAAAATGAGTAGCATCTATATTTAGATAATTCTCTTCTGCATTTAAATTTAATGCTGTAATTAAAAATATAGATAAATATATTTTAAAAAAGTTATTCATTGTCCTCTACCTTTATCTTAAAGTGTGTGTTTTTTGCAATTATGTGATTATTTATACCATTTAAATATAAAGTATCACCTATAAATTTATCTGTTTCTTTGGTTACTTCAAATGCAACTTTATTTGTTGCAATTTTATTTTTTATATCTATATCTAACTCTTGAGTTTTTATGTTAAAGTTATTAGATAATTGAAGATCTACATCTTCTTTTAAATATAAATAGTCATCTATTTTTAAAATTTCTTTAGCACTAACTATATTTGTATCTATTTTTGTTTCATTATTTTCTGATTTAACAACAATCATAGCATCTATTAGTTTATCTTTATCTTTAAAAGAATAAGCCTCTTTTGATTGTACCACTTGAGTTACAGATTGTGTAGTTATTTCATACATTATAGAATCAAAAAAGCTTACAACTGGTTTTTCATCTTTTTCAATATTAATAATTTCAGTTTTTTTATTAATAGATAAAAAAACTATAGATATAACAAATAAAAATATAACAAATCTCGTTATACCCATAACTCTTTTAACTCTTTTTGATTATCATACTTTAAAATGTATTCTATCATCTCTCTAGCAGCTCCTTGACCACCTTTTTTTGAAGTTATAACATTTACTATGGATTTTATATCATCAACTCCATCGGCTAATGTAAAAGATAAACCAACCTTTTTTAACATCCTTAGGTCATTTAAATCATCTCCAATTGCAGCAACATTTTCCCAAGTAAGATTTTCTTCTTTAAGTATATTTTTTAAAATTTCATCTTTATTATCAACACCTTGATAAAGATGTGTTATACCTAACTCTTTTGCCCTTTTTTCAACTATCTTAGAGGTTCTACCTGTAATAATTGCAGCTTTTTTACCATATCTTTTAGTCCATGAAGCTATTGCCATTCCATCTTTAACATCAAAACTTTTCATCTCTTCACCACTATTAGAGTATGTTATTTGACCATTTGTAAGTGTACCATCAACATCAAATACAATTAATTCTATCATAATTACAATACCCCTTTAGTACTAGGAATTCCAATTTTTTTATTCTCAACTAACGCTCGTCTAAGGGCAACTGCAAAAGCTTTGAAACAAGCTTCTAATATATGATGTTTATTTTTTCCCCTATTTTGGATGATATGACAAGTGATACCAGCATTTCCAACTAAAGCATGAAAAAATTCTTCACTTAATTCAACATCAAACTCTCCTACTTTTCCAAATATATCTGTTTCATATACTAAATAAGGTCTATTACTCAAATCAAGTTCACAAGTAACACTCGCTTCATCCATAACAACAGTTGCATTTCCATATCTTTCTATATTTGATATTGGAAAAATCTCTTTTTTTAAAAGTTGCCCAAGTACAATTCCACAATCCTCAACACTATGATGAAAGTCAACTTCTAAATCCCCATCACATTTCAAATCTATATCTATCCCACTATGTTTACTAAGAGCTTCAAGCATATGGTTAAAAAAACCTATACCTGTATCTATACTTGAAACACCTCTACCATCTATATCTATTTTAGAAACAATATTTGTTTCTTTTGTAACTCTATTTAATTCTGTCATAAAAACTCCTATTGTCCTATAATCATTGCACCATTTAAACTATTTGATTCTTTGAAGTCTATAGCTTCATTTTCACTTCTAAAACCACTAACCCAAACTCTTTTTACATCTCTATCATCTAATTTAGAATCTTTAATTATTACACTATACTCTTTTTCCAAAATTAATTCAAATTTTCTTTTTGTTATATTAGCACCCTCTGATTTTGAAAATACACCAACTTGTACATAATAGTTTCCTAATGATGCAACTTCCTCTTTCTCTTTTAGAGTTGTTGCAATTTTTCCATTAAATCCAAGTACAGTAACTTTAACATTTGCAGTACCTTTTTTTACCATATCTACTTGATGTGCAGCTTTATTTGAAAGATCAATTATCCTTTGTTTTACAAAAGGTCCTCTATCATTTATCCTTACTACTACTGATTTTCCATTATCTTTATTTAGAACTTTGACTATTGTATTCATTGGCAATGTTTTATGTGCAGCTGTTAAACCATGCATATCATATATCTCACCATTACTTGTTTTTTTAGCATGAAAATTTGGACCATACCAAGAAGCTACACCATTAAAATCATCACCTATATGTGCTATAGTGGGGTGATACTTTTTACCAAATACAACATAAGGTCTCATAGTAGCTCTATGCATAGCTTTGCTATTTTTTATACCATTCTCTTTTGGAACAACTATTTTAGATCTATTTTCGCTGTATGAAGAGGAGTGGTAACTTTTTTTATTATAATCGTATTTTGAGCTACATCCAACAAAAAATACAATAGCAAAAAGAAAAAATATTTTATTTAAATTTAATAACAAGTTTATCTCCTATATGTATCATGCTTGTTTTTAAATTATTGTCTTTCATTATCTTTTTGAAACTCACTTTATATCTGTTTGCAATTGCTGCAATTGTATCACCAACTTTTACAACATAATCAACTGGTCTTTTATAAACATCTGGATTTATAGGTATAAAAAGTTGTTGCTTTATACTTAACATATTTGATTTTAATCCATTATGTTTTTTTATAATTTTATAACTTAAACCAAATTCTCTACCAATTGATGCTAGAGTATCTCCTTTTTTAACAAGATAGTTTTCATATTGAGTAGATTTTAAGTTTTCTTTATTTGCATTGTATCTTGATAATTTTGAATATGGTATATACAATCTATATGTGTCATGTTCAAGAGGTAAAATATCTTTTTTTATATGTTGATTTAAGCTTTTAAGTTTATTTTTTTTTAATCCAATTAATTCAGCTACATTTCGTAAAAGAACACCACCTTTTACATCAATATGAGCAATTGGATCACTTATTCCCCTATTTAAAAGATGTGTATTTTCATCTTTTATTAAAAAGTCACTGTTGTTCATCATAGCTAATGCTATTATTTTTCTAATGTAACCACGACTTTCTTCTGGTAGATATTGCCTTTTTACAGCTTTTTGTACAATTAAGAGTTCATCTATATCAGGCTTATATTTCCACTTTTTTACTTTTTTATATATTTTATTAACTTCTCTAAATTTAACTTTTTTTGCTTGATAAAGTCTTATTGTTCTTCTATATTCATTTATTCTACTCTCTTTTCTACATACTTTATAACCAACATCTTCACAATACATATCTATAGTTGCTCTAGTAATAGCTTCTATTACTCTACCCTCACCACAATTATATGCAACTGCTGCTAAGTACCATTTACCAAACATACTATGTAGCTTTTTTAGATATGTAACTGCTGCTTGGGTTGATTTTACTATATCCATTCTTTCATCAAGAAATTCATCTGTTTCTAGACCATAATGATTTGCAGTTGCTTCCATAAACTGCCAAAGACCTTTAGCTTTTTTACTAGATGAAGCATCTAGTATGAAGTTTGATTCTGCCATAACTAAATATAAAAATGCAGAAGGTATGTTATTGTCTCTTAAGACTTTTTTAATTTGAGGAACAAAAAGATGTGCATTGTTAAGTTTTTGTGCATATCTCTTTTTACTATATTTTAATCTATTTTGAAACTCTTTTTGTAATTGATAGTTAGTTATATAATTTGAACTTATATCTAACTCTTCTAAAACTTTTAAGTCATTGTGTACAAATGCTGTTGATACAAGAGTTGCATTTAAAGATTGAGTTATTATAAACAATAGTGATAATTTTAATATTAACTTCAAATAAGACCTTATTATTGAATTTGATATTAATTATAACTAAATTTAACTATTAAATTCTTTAAATAAGCTTTTTGCATTTTTTGTAGTTAAATTTTCTACTTCATTTTTAGTCATTTCTAGTATATCTGCTATTTTTTCTATTATATTATTTGTATAAATAGGTTCATTTCTACTTCCTCTAAAAGGATGAGGAGTTAAGTATGGTGCATCTGTCTCAACTATTAATTTCTCTTTTGGTATTTTAGAGAGTATCTCTACTAGGTTTTTGGCATTTTTAAAAGTAACTACTCCACCTATACCAAAATAAAAGTTATGTTCGCTTAAAGATAGAAGATGTGTACTTGCATTAAAACAATGTAATACACCTCCGACATCTTTTGCATTTTGCTCAATTAATATAGTTTTACTATCATTGGATGCTTCTCTTATATGAACAATAAGTGGTTTTTTTACTTTTTTGGCAAAATTTATTTGAGATATAAATATCTCTTTTTGGAGTTTTTTAATTCGTTCTTTTTCATCTTTATCATCAGGAAGTCTAAAATAATCAAGTCCACATTCTCCTATGGCTATACATTTTGGATGTTTTGAATATTTTTCAAGTAGTTCAATATCATAATTTTCACAATCATAAGGATGAACACCAACAGCAAAAAAAACTTCACTATATTTTTCTGACAATTCAACTGCTCTTGGTAAATCTTTTGGGTCAGCACCAGGTATAAGAAAAGCTTCTATACCATTTTCTAGTGCTTTTTGTATCACTTTATCTATATCATCTATATATTTTACATTGTCTAAATGACAATGTGTATCTATAATTGGCATATATTTTTATGCTGCTCTTTTTTTAATCTCATCTAATAATTCTGGTAATTTAGATATATCATCTCTTTTAATCCAAGAAGTGATACCAAAATTTTTAAAAGCATCATAATCACTAGGATCATCTATAATAGCAACTGAAGAGAACTTATCTTTACATAAATCATGCTTTTTCTCTTCATAATCAAATATACTATTTATATCAATTATAACTACATCAGCATCACCCTCACAACCACTGTGTACAAAACATATCTCATAACCATCTGCTTCTACATCTTCAAAACTTGTAATTTTCATATTTTTCTCCAGGGAATTTGCAACAAGTACAGTGCCTAATCTACCTTCACTTATTTTTAAGATGGCTAAATCT
>JAYEPD010000077.1:0-2596 GCA_034723675.1 Campylobacterota bacterium | reverse complement strand
TTCAAATTTAACCAAAATAAATCTAACGAAGATATAGAAAAAGTGATACAAAGTCTAAAAGATAATGGACAAATAGAAACAGCTAATTTTATGGAACATATAACAAATCAGTGAAGAAGAAACAAGGCTATACTGCGAATTGTTAAAGTTTTTTCTTGATAAAATATAATCAATAGAATGTAAGTTTTAAAAAGTGTAATCGCCTTGTTTCTTACTTCAATCGTTATCTAATGAGTTTTAAATATTCATTAAAGATTAGATATAATCATATTCAAAGGTGATATATGAAAATTATAAAAGAGATAGAAGATTATTTTTGGAATAATATTAAACATCTACTTCTACTGTTAGGAAGTATAGCTATACTATTTTTCGTATGGAGCTACTTTACTGATGACAGCAAATTATCAAGCATATTAAAAGATATTGGAACTGTTATTGTTGCTGGAGCAATATTTCAATTTATTTTAAAATCAAAAGGTTTTATTAAAGTTATTGATGAAACATTTGACCATACTAAAAGACAATGGGAAAAATATAATTTTGATTATATAAAAAGATTACTCAATACAATAAAGGAAGCTCACTCTTTTTTCGAATTTGATTTTAATAAAACAAAATTTGAATCAATAGAAAAAGCAAAAGCTGATTATATTGAAATGTCAGAAGTTGCAAAAAAAGACACTAGAACTAAAGATAAAGAACAACTTCTGAGACGTAATTTTTATATAAAAGAATTAACAAGTTCAAGAACAATTTATAAAAATGGTTGTGAAATTGTATCATTTAATGCAGTTATTGAAATAATTAAAGATGGTGAATTTGTATTTAATTATAATATTAGTCTTTCCAATCCAGATAATAAGTTTCCAGATTTTGTAGAGTTTAATGATATAACAAAAAATCATAGATTTTCAGATTTTTCTTTTAGTTCAAAAATATTAAATCTACCAGATAACCTATCTAATCCAACACTACAAATAGAAGCAACAGAAGACTCAGAAATAACAAAAAAGATAAAAATGACATTACCTGATACTTTATTAAAGGGTGATACCTTTAATTTGTTATTTTCTTTCACTACAAAAGATGAATATACGGAGGACTACTTAAAGAATATTAAAACAGCAAAAAATCCTCCGTCTTCATCTTCAAGTTATCCAATTGGAGTAAGACATTTTATTATACAAGAGGAACACTATGGGGAAGACAATAGTTATAATTATTTACTTAACCCAAAAGTTTTTGTTGAAGAGAGTGAAATAGTACCATTAAAAACATGTGAAAATTTATTTTACAAAACTACTCAATGGTCTATATATTATTCTGAAATTAAAGAAGGAACAGTTAAACTAAGTCTAGTTTAACTATAAACATAGTAAAATATTTTAATTAAAACAAGGAAAACAAAATGTATATTACAGATGGTGGAGATATTTAATCACTTTTGATTAAAATTTAATCGTTAAGAATATTACTTAATATTTTTATAGTTGTATTTATATACTTACGTTTACTCTGATATAGGTAACAAATCAGAGAAGACAAACAAGTTACCCACAGACTTCCAAGTTAATTTTACCTTGACTCAATAATCATAATTTTTCAATATATTAAATTGTCATTAGGGTAACTTGTAGCTTACTTCAGACGTTAGTCATCAAAATAAACTAATCTTAAATCATTGACATTGTAAATACAATATGATAAACTATTATTATGAAATATGAATGGGATGAAGAAAAAAATAAACTCAATCAAGAAAAGCATGGTATATCTTTTGAAGAAGCAAAAGAGGTTTTTGAAGATGCTCTTCAAATATCAAAACTAGACCATAGATTTAGTTATTTTGAAGAAAGATGGATTACTGTTGGTTCAACTTCAAAACATAAAGTTCTAGTTGTTGCCAATCTATTTTTTACAGATGATGGAGAAGAGATAATTAGAATAATAAGTGCAAGAAGAGCAAATAAACAAGAAAGGCAGAGTTATGATGCAGTGTAAACAAATTCCGCAGGACAAAAGTGTTGAAGAACGAGCAAAATATGATAGTTTTGAATTAGAAGATAATTATGACTTTACTGATGCTGTAAGAGGTAGATTTTATAAACCTAAAAAAATACCAACATCAATGAGATTAGATAATGATATTTTAATATTCTTAAAAAAGCAAGCAAGTGAGAAAAAAATAGCATATCAAACACTCATAAATAATTTACTTAGAGAACATATGCAAGTTCACGGACTAACAAACCAGAGGAAATAACAAGATTGCACTGCGAAAATATTATGCTTTATTGGAACAAATTTTATACCAGCTAAATTTTAAAACGATACAATAAATTTGATAGAAAGACAACAAATAAAATGAATAATATTCAACAAAAGATAAAGAAAGCCATCAAGTATAGAGAAAGTTTTTTTGAAGACAATAAAACAACAGCATTTAGAGTTTTTAACTCTTTAGGAGATGGAATTGATGGTTTAACAATAGATTATTTTGATGGTTATTATCTTATAACTTGGTTCAATACAGCTATTTATAAATACAAAAAAGAGATAGTTGATGAGTTGAAAAAATCACCTTTATATAAAG
>JAYEPD010000076.1:0-2612 GCA_034723675.1 Campylobacterota bacterium | reverse complement strand
GACTGACCCTATTTTATGCTTTTTCTTAAACTATACTTATTAGCTAAATCCAGTAATAAGTTTTAATTAAGATTAACAAAGAAATTACGCGTGATTAGAAGATTAAGAACCATATATTAATATAATAAAATCTGAAAATGTATAAAAAACTACTTTGCAAGTAAAGCTATTTCCTTTAATCTTAAGTAAAACTTATTACTGGATTGAACTGTATACTTATTTACATAATATTTACTTTATATATCTCTTACTTTATTATTGTATAATGACAAAATATTAAGGAGCAGTCTATGAAAGATTTGAACAATGAAGATATAAATGACAATCTAACACAAAAAGACATAGTACAATTACTATTGCATAATGCTCAACATATGGTTACAAGAGAAGAGTTAAAATCAGATATAAAAGAGCTAAAAGATGATATCAAACAGGATATCTTAAAAAGTGACAATAATACATCAAAAGTTGAGACGAACTTAGAGGCTAAGATATCAAAAGTTGAAACAAGTTTAGAAGCTAAGATATCAAAACTAGAGATTAATTTAAAACAAGATATGTATAACTTGGAGACAAATTTAAAACAAGATATGTCTAAACTTGAAGATAAGATAACAAAAGTAGATGAAAAATTTGATAAAATCCAATGGCTTATAATAGCTACTATTTTAACTGTTCTTTTAAAAGACTATATCTTTGCACTGATTCAAACAACACCAGCACCATAAAAAGGAGTATAAAATATGAAATTTTTAATGTTGTTATGTTTCCCACTGTTGGTTTTTTCACAAATGTTACAAATCCAAAATGGTGAAAATAATTATACAAATGAGTTTGATAGTATTGATATGATTAAAACATTTCAAGGTATTAAAGATATTGAGATAAGTGTATTTGATGATGTCTCAAAAAAAGTTGCCACTTTTCCATTTCAAAGTGAGAAAAATATATTAGATCTATATGCTATAGAAAATGGTGTAAAGTACACAATCAAAAGCAAAAAAAATCGTAGTATAAATATCGTAGAAAAAACTATATCAGAGGTATGTCTCAAATACAAAGATGATAAAAACTATAACTTTATAGAAGATAGTGGAACTAACAAAGCTGCAACTATAGATGATAAAGAGAGTATAGCTCTAAGCTCAAGATATATCTCAAACCAAAAAAGAAAAAAATACACAGATACCAAAACAGTGCTTATCTATCCAAAACAAAAAAAAGTATCTACTATGAAGTACAAATATGGTCCTGGAAATCCAAGGGTACTTTTACAGTTTTCAAAAGAATATGAGGGTAAAAACTTTTATATCTATGACTACTTCACTCAAAAATGTTATCAAGGTATATTCCCATCTCCTAAAATACCACCTTTTAGGGACTTAAGAGAGATACGCTAATGAAACAAATCTTTTCTATAATATTTATGATATCTTTTTTTATAGGATGTGGTGAAGAGAATATGAGAGAAGAGCTATATGGAACTAAAGATAAAGTAAAACTATTAGAAACTACAGATTTTCAAAAAAGAGAGTCAACAAATAAAAATGATGATATAAAAGAAAACGGTACTAAAAAGATATATATAGAAAAAAAAGATGAAGTTGTTAATGATAATAATACCTTAAATAGTGTAGAATCTAAAAGTTCATACACTACAGGTAGTTCAAGTCCTAACAGACAAACAAACTCAAGTAGTAGTATAGAAAATGATACAGATACAGCTGATGATGAAAGTGGTAGTAAAGAGAACAATATGCCACCTATGCCTCCAGCTCATATGATGAATATATATTAAACATAAAGGGAAAAAATGACAAATATAAAAAAACTGGTAATAGGACTTTTTGTAGCAGGTTTGCTAGTAGGTTGTGGTGGAGGATCTGATGATGGTTCTACTGAAACTTATGTATGTACAAATGATGATTTTGTTGGTGCTGAAGAGTTATGTACAGTTGGTTTTATAGGCTTAAACGAAGTTGATAAAGAGTGTTGTCAATTGTGGTTGCAAAATAACTAAATAACTTTATTATACAATTAGGGAGATAAATGAACAAAATCAAACATATCATACTTATATCTACACTTATCTTTTTTACAGCATGTAGTTCTAAAACATTTTCTTGGGATAGCTCTACAGACTATGATCAGATAATATCACAGCTACTAAAAAAAGCTGCAAATCAGATATTTCCAAATATAAAAAAAGATGAAGTATTACTCGTATCAAATTTTGCAGAAACAACAACACTTAGAAGTGATACAAAACTAAGCTTTGTGTTATCAGATATGCTTAAAAACAAACTAGTATCAAAATATAGCTACACAGTAAGAGAGATAGAGTTATCAAAACAATTTAGAATAGGTAAAGAGGGATTTAAAGTTCTAACACGAGATGCCTCAAAGATAAACAACTCTGTAATAGCAGCACGATATGCAGTAGTTGGAAACTATACTGTTACAAAAAATCAATTGATTTTATTCTTAAAACTAATTGATATACAAAATGGCTATGTGTTAGCTTCTTCAACATATTCAACAGACTTAACTGATGATATAGAAGAGTTAAACAAAAAAGTTTTAGAAGTAACTAATGAGATATATCAACCTAT
>JAYEPD010000075.1:0-12927 GCA_034723675.1 Campylobacterota bacterium | reverse complement strand
AAATATAACAAAAGCAAGTAATTAAATGGTTAGTTTACCTTATCTCTCAACTCGACCGTTATTGACAAAATAAATCTGCATTAGTACATAACTTATCTTTAATCTATTATTGATCCCTTATATACTTAAAACTTGGTGGAGAGATGATAAGTTTAACAGCAATAGAGAATAAAATATATGATATGATTGGTGAAACTGATGATATAAAACTTGTTTGTGTAAATATCCCAGATGATAAAAAAGGTGAAAAAATAATATTAGTTATTGATCATAAAATAGAAAACTTGAAAAGTAAACTTTTAGAATTTGGAATGACCCCTTTATGGATACCTTCTGAGATAAAAACTGTAGAACAAGTACCTGTTTTAGGAAGTGGGAAAGTTGATTTTAAAGGTGCAAAAGAGTTAGTACTTAAATCTTTAGCTCTTTAGCCAAGGTAGAACCACTAGCCCAAGCAAAATGTAGATTGTAGCCTCCACAATCTGCATCTACATCTAAAATCTCACCTGTTAGATATAAACCTTTTTGAAGTTTTGATTCCATTGTATTTATATTTACTTCATCTAAACAGATTCCACCACCACATACTTCACAATTGTCAAAACCTTTTGTATTGGTTATATTAAATTCTAAATTTTTAATAGAATGTACTATTTTAAGTATATCTTTTTTATTTAATTGTTGTGAGATTTTTATATTTTGTGTTATATTTGAGTATTCTATTATATATCTTGATAGTTTTTTATTTATAATACCATCTAACCATAAATATATATCTATATTGGGTAAAGTTTTTAATCTTTTTGTTAAAATCTCTATCAATCTATTTTTTGAAAAGCTTGGCATAATATCTATTTTAATTTTAACATTATTTTCATATTGTAATCTATATGAGATATCCCTACTTATATCTAAAACAGCTGAACCTGATATGCCATATTTTGTAAAAAGTATATCACCTTGATGATTTTCTATTGTACCATCAATCTTGACACCACTTATCATATCAAGGTTTTTATTATCACTTATTAGTTGTACTAAAGATGGAAATGGATCTATTAGTGTATGGTTAAAACTTTTAGCTATGTTATAACCTTGATTTGTACCACCTAGTTTTGACATAGCTAAACTACCTGTTGATAATATAACTTTATTGTATTTTAAAGAATCATTTATAATAAATTTTTCATTATCAAATATCACTTTTACCACTTCATAATTTAGTTTTATTTCAACACCGCAACTTAAGGCTTTGTATTCAAGCATATCAACTATACTAGAGGCTGTTTGAGACATCGGATAAGCTCTACCGTTTTCTCTATGTATAAACTCTATTCCAATACTATTAAAAAACTTTTTACATTTTTCATAATTGAAATTGTTAAGTATATTTTTAATAAGTGAGATATCACTACTACTGTGAAAATTATTCAAATTTATATGCTGATTTGTAACATTGCACCTACCGTTACCAGTAGCTAAAAGTTTTTTACCAACTTTATTATTTTTTTCTAAAATTGTTACATCAAAACCTTTTGATGCTAAAAATATTGAAGAGATAAGTCCAGAAGCACCTGCTCCTATAATTGCTATCTTACTCAATTGTAAAATTTGTAGAGTATTCTTTTTCCCCATCAATCACTTTAAAAGTCCAAGTACCTTGTGTTCTACCACTTTTATATCTATAATCATAAACAGATCCATGAAATGCTGGTATTGTCATCTGTCTTGTTCTTGTTACATTGTTAGTTGGTTCAATCCACTCTATGGTAATAACTTTTTCGTAATCTACCCTTTCTTGAGTATATTTGCATATGATTGAATTCTCATCTTCTAATATTAAACAATCTACACCATTTTCATTAGCCAATACTGGTGTTATAAATAAACTTATTACTAGTATGTAAAAAAAAGATTTAAATTTTTTCATATTATTTCCTTTAGTTATATTTCTATAGATAAATTTTACCCTTAAACTACTAATATTCATATTAAGGGCATCTCTAAAACTAATATGCTCATAAAGTTAAATCCAAATATTATCAATAAGTCTGGTTGTTCCTATCTTAACTGCAATTAATATAATTGTATTTTTTAATTCTATTGTTTCTATTTGTTCAAAATTTCTATTTACTATAGATATATATTGTATTTTTATATCTTTATCTTGAAGTAGAATATTTTTTATCTCATCTTTTATATTTTTAGATAATTTCTCATTTGAACCCACTAATTTAGCTGCTTTTTTTAAAGACTTTGAGATAAGTAAAGCTTTTTTTCTTTCTATATCACTAAGGTATACATTTCTGCTACTTAGAGCCAGTCCATCATTTTCTCTTTCTATTTCACATTCTACTATATTTATATCAAGATAGAAGTTTCTAACCATCTGATTTATTAAACTCAATTGTTGTGCATCTTTTTTTCCAAAATATGCATTTGTCGGAGATGTAAGATTAAAAAGTTTTAAAACTATTTGCAACATCCCATCAAAATGTCCTGGTCTATTTTCCCCTTCTAAAATAAAACCTTTTGTTTTTGGTGCTTTTAATAAAACTTCGTCATCTTTATAGATAGTTTTAATATTTGGGATAAAAAGAAAATCTACACCACACAACTCACATATTTTTATATCTGCTTGAACTTTTTTTGGATAATTGTCTAAATCTTCATTTGCTAAAAATTGTGTAGGATTAACAAATATTGATACTACTACTATATCGTTTGAGTTTCGTGCATTTTTTATTAAAGAGGTATGACCTTGATGTAATGCACCCATTGTTGGTACAAAACCTATAGTCTTATTTTGTTGTTTTAGGATTTTAGTAGTCTTTTTTAACTCACTTATTAAGTGTATAATCTTCATAAATCAATCGTTATTTAAAATTAAGCTTTTATATCAAGAAGTGTTTCGTGTATTGAGTTACTTGTAGATATAACTTTTGCATTTGCATCATAAGCTATCGGAATTTCTATTTGTTTTACCATTTCAGATACTATATCTATATCATGACTTGGTTCGTATTTTAATGGCTGTTGTTTTATGTTTTTATTCTCTTTTTCTTCTTTTTGATTATTTTGTTGACCAAGTTTAGATAAAGCAGTAGCACTCTGCTCAAGTTTTTTTTCTAACTGTATCATTGAGGCCAAATTACTATTTACTTGCATCTTCATCCCCTTTTAGTTGAAGTAACACTTTATTTAGATTTGATTGCATTGCAATTGTTGTATCTGCACCACTTACTTCAGCAGAACCAGTTGCAGCATCAGCAATCTTATCAAGTTTAAAAGAGGCCTCTTTAGGATCAGTAGGTATAGATGTTTCCATTCTAACACTACCACCGACTGCATACATTTTACCATCAGGTCCTTTTTGATAATTGTATGAGATAGGTGTGGTAGTAGCACCTATACTAGCATGAACTTGTTCATGTGAGCGAACTTCTGAATCTTTTTGTTTAAATTTGTCTAAAACTCTAGCAAAATCTTTTTCATCAAGGTTTTTGCCTTGTGTTGATAACTCAACATAATCTTTAGATTTTACCTCTTCTAGTTTTTGTACTTGCTCCAATTTGTTTAATTGAGCTGTTTTAGCAGATAGTTTGGCATACAATTGTGTTACTGATATATTTTCATAGTTTTCAGTAATTATATCCATAAGCTATCTCCTTTTTAATTCTCTTTAAATATTATACAATAGTTAATATTAAATTAAATATAAACTATTTGTTTAACAAATAACAACAGACTTAATCTCCGTAAACTCTTCAATTGCAAAACTAGGTCCCTCTTTTCCTATACCACTTAACTTTGTTCCACCATAAGGTTGTATATCAAATCGTAAAGTTGGTATATCATTGATAACAACTCCTCCACAATCAGCATCTTCTATAAACTGTTGAGTTTGTTTTAGATCATTTGTAAATATACTAAACTGCAACCCATAAGGGCTATTATTCATCTTTGGTATTGCTTCATCATACCCTTTTACTTTTACAAGTGAAACAATTGGTGCAAATACCTCTTCACAAACTATCTTCATATCATCAGTAACTTCAGTCATAACTGTTGGATAAAAGTTTAAGCCTTCATTTTTATTTCCAGTTATACAAATAGCACCCTCTAGTATCGCACTATTTACCCACGATTTTGCTCTTTGAAGTGACTCGTCATTTATAAGTGGACCTACAAAAGTATCATCTTCATAAGGGCTACCTACAACTAACTTTTCTGTTTCTTTTTTAATCTCTTGAGCAAACTCATTGTAAATAGATTCATCTACATAAATCCTTTGAAGACTAATACAAACTTGACCACTATTTATAAAAGCACCAAAAGCACATCTTGAAGCTGCTTTTTTTAAATTAGCACTTTTATCTATAAAAGTTGCTGCATTTCCACCAAGCTCTAAGGCTACTTTTTTTATACCTGCTGTTTTTGTGATGATGTTACCAACAGGAACACTACCTGTAAAACTAAGAACTCTAGGTATCATTGACTCAACTAAAGTACTACCAACCTCTACATCTCCGTACACTATACTTATTGCATCTTTTATTGCATATTTTGATTCTACAAAAAGTTTTACAAATTTATATGCAGTTCGTGGTGCTTCTGGTGTTGGTTTTAAAACTACAGTATTTCCAGATATTAAAGCAGGTGCTATTTTATGTGCAACTAAATTAAGTGGAAAATTAAAAGGTGTTATACAAGCTACAACACCTACAGGTACTCTTTTATAAAATGCTGTTGTTTTAATACCACTTGGCATCGCATCAGTGTTTATAGTATGTCCATCAAGATTTACCATTGCATGGATAGATAATTTTACAGTTTCGATACATCTTTGGACTTCAACCCTTGCAAAAGTTATCGGTTTTCCAACTTCATCACACAAACACTGTGCTATATCTTCTTTATTTTCTTTTAGTTTTAATGCTACATCTTCAAGCCACTGAACTCTTTGAGACAGATTTGACTTTTTTGTATCATCACAAGCTTTTTCTGCTATCTTTAAAGCTTTTAATGTATCTTCTTTTGTACACATTGGATATTGTGAAACTGTTTTCTTTGAATATGGATTTACAATGTTTTCAAGATTTTCTCTTATAACTTCTTCGCTTCCAAAAAATATATTTGCTTTCATAATTTATCCTAATTTATTAATTTTTTATATTTTACTTAAGTTTAATTAAGTATTAGATAAAATTCGATTTATTTTAAAGTTTAAGGGTTTATATGACATCAACACTATTGATAATACAATTTATTTTAGCAGTTTTAATAACAATTGCAATATTACTTCAAAAAAGTTCAAGTATGGGACTTGGTGCTTATAGTGGAAGTAATGAATCTATGTTTGGAGCAAAAGGTCCAGCTAACTTTCTAACAAAATTGACATTTGGTTTAGGTTTATTAATCGTTTTAAATACACTTTACTTAGGGTATCTTTACAATCAAGAAAACTCAAAAAGTGTTGTAGATAATGTAGAGATAAATTCATTGGTTCCAAATGCACCAATCGAAACAACACTACCACAAGCTCCAGCAGCACCTGCTGTACCTTCTAAATAACTTTACTTTATAAGATTATGAGATATATATTTTTTATTATCATCTCTTTCTCTTATATATTTGCTAACTCACATATATTTGTTTATCATAGATTTGCTGATGATAGATATAAAAGTGCTGACACTTCTATAAAAGAGCTTACTAAGCAGTTTGAGTATTTTAAGAAAAACAACTATAAAGTTGTTCCTTTAGAAGACATAATAGAAAAACTTGAAAAAAAAGAAGATATACCATCAAAATGGATTGCACTTACTATTGATGATGCTTATAAAAGTTTTTATGAAAATGGATTTGAGATATTTAAAAAATACAATTATCCATTTACACTGTATGTTTATGTAGAAGCTACTGATAAGCGATATGGTGATTATATGTCATGGGAACAGATAAAAGAGACATCAAAGTATGGAACTATTGGGTTACATTCATACTCTCATCCAAAACTTCAAAATCTAACGACTGAAGATATTGTAAAGGATACACAAAAAGCTTATGATGTGTTTGTATCAAAAACTGGTATAAAACCAATATCTTATGCTTATCCTTATGGTGAATACAATGAAAAAGTTAGCAATACATTAAAAGATAATTTTAACTTTAGAGCTATTTTTAATCAAAACACAGGTTCTGTAAACAATAAAACAAATATTTATGATATACCTAGAATTGCTCTTGTTGGTGATGTAAATATAAATCATAAACTAAGATATAAAACTTTTGATGCGACATGGATAGAACCAAAAGAGTTCCCAAAAGATGGAATATTAAAAAGAGTACATGTCAAAGTTGATAAAAAATATAAAAAATTAAAACTTTATATTACAAAAGAGGGTTGGAGAGATGTAGAAGTGAAAAATGGAATTGTAGATGTTCCTATGAATATTTATCTTAAAAAATCTAGAACAAGAGTTATGGTAGGACCTAGTGTTTTTACAATATCGAATAAAGTTATAAATAAACAAAATTCAAATAAAGGAAAAAATTATGATAAATGAAATTTATGAAGAAACAAAATTAAATATGGAAGAGTCTTTAGAGGCTCTAAAAAGAAATTATATGACTTTAAGAACAGGTAAAGTTATGCCTAGCATTTTAGATAACATCACAGTTGATTATTATGGTACACAAACAGGACTTTCTCAAGTTGCAAGTATAACAACACCAGATGCTACAACTATAAATATCTCGCCTTGGGAAAAACATCTTGTAGGTGAGATAGAAAAAGCAATAGCAGCTGCAAATATAGGCGTAAATCCAAACAATAATGGTGAAGCAGTACAGCTATTTTTCCCACCTATGACACAAGATCAAAGAAAAGAGTCAGTAAAAGGTGCAAAAACTATGACTGATAATGCAAAAGTAGCAATAAGAAACTTAAGAAAAAATGCAAATGATAAAGTAAAAAAACTTGAAAAAGACAAAGAACTAACAAAAGATGAAAGTAAAGCAGGACAAGATGAGATACAAAAGATCACTGATGGTTTTGTAATAAAAGCTGATGAGATGCTTAAAGCAAAAGATTCAGAAATAATGAAAATATAATAAGGTAAATTTATAATATGAATGTAGAACAAATATATAAAGACGCTAAAGCACTTCTTGAGGGACATTTTAAATTAAGTAGCGGAAACCATTCACAGTTTTACCTTCAAAGTGCAAAAGTTTTAGAGGACCCAAAAACAGCTAAGTTATTAGCTGAGGCTTTAGCTGAACAAATCAAGGCAAGTGGTGTAAAAATCGATGCTGTTTGTTCTCCTGCTTTAGGTGGACTTATTGCTGGATTTGCCCTTGCAACTGCTTTAGATGTTAGATTTATATTTGCTGAACGAGTTGATGGCGATATGACTATACGAAGAGGTTTTGAAGTACAAAAAGGTGAAAAGTATCTTATTTGTGAAGATATTATTACTACAGGTGGTAGTGCTTTAGAGGCGGCATGTCAAGTAGAAGCTGATGGTGGAGAGATAGTTGGATATGCTGCTCTTGCAAATAGAGGTTTTTGTTCAAGAAATGGTTGTGATACAACTTCAAAAGTGAATTGTAAACTACCTACAAATTTACCACTTTTTGCTTTAGAAGATTTTACTTTTGAGATGTACAGTCCAGATGATTGTCCTCTTTGTAAAGATGGAAGTATTGCATATAAACCTGGTAGTAGAGGAAACTAAATCTCAATATAGAAGGGAGAAATTTGATTATTTAAAACCACCTATATACTTTGTGAAGGGCTTGGTTTTCCAAAGTGATAACCTTGCATATAATCAATTTCTAAATCTTTTGTTTTTAAGTATATCTCTTCACTACTTACGAACTCAGCTACAGTTTTAATATCTAGTTTTTTACAAAATTGTGAAATTGCTTCAACTATTAATGCTTGTTTATTAGCTTTATCTATCTGTTTTATTAAAGAACCATCAATTTTAACAAAATCTATATCTAAAGCTTCAAGCATACTGAAATTTGCATAACCAGCACCAAAATCATCTACACCAATTCCACAACCATACTCTTTAATCTTATTGATAAATACTTTAACTACTTCATAATCTTCTATCTCTTCACTCTCTAAAATCTCAAAATCTAAAAGTTTTGCTTGTTCTTTATTATCTTCAAGTGTTTCAAATATAAATTTATGTGTTTCCTTATTTATAATATCATCAAACGATAAATTTATAGCTACTCTTACATTTTTCTCTTTTATTGTTTTTAAAACACTTAAAAGCATTATTTTAATGATAATAGGAAAAAGTTTGGCTCTTTTTGCAATAGGTAAAAATACAAATGGAGCTATCTCTTCACCATCTGTATCTATATATCGAATTAGTGCTTCATATTTGTATATAACTTTTGTTTTAGCATCAATTATTGGTTGGAAATATGGTTGAAAGGAACCACTGTTCACACCATTTTTAAGTTTTTTAATCCATTTTAAGTTATTTTCAAAATCCTCTTTTTGTTCAAACAATGATGAATTATACTCTAAAACTTTTAGATATTTTTTTCTAGCTTTTTGGATAACTCTTTGTGCATACTCAAAAGCATGTTGATCATTTGATTGTGCTATACCTGCTGTAACATTCATAACAATATTTGAATTATCAATATCAATCCCAAGAGCATCAATATCTTTTATAAATTCTGTAGATAATTCAGTTAATTTTTTAGTATCAATTTCTTTATCTTTTAAACACAATATAACAAATCTATCTGAACCAACTCTATATATTTTAAAGGTATCTTTTGGGTAAAATGTATTTAATTTTTCAACAAACTTTATCAAAATTTTGTCACCATTATCTTCACCGTAAAGATCATTTAATACTGAAAATTTATCTATATCTACAAGTGCTATAAGAGAGTTTTCTCTTTGTTTTAAATCTTTTATCATAGCATTTCTATTTGGCAACTTTGTCAATTGGTCTCTATATAAATCTTGTAATTCATGATATAAAAGAGATTTAGTCATAATATCTAATAATTTTTTTACATTAACAGGTTTAAGTACATACTTATCAATCCCTAAATCAATAGCTTCAAGAAGATACTCAGAATTTGAAAAAGCAGTTGCTACAATAATAGGAATATTTTGATTTATCTTTTTTATCTCTTTTGACATCTCAAGACCACTCATATTTGGCATGTTTACATCAGTAATAATTAAATCTATTTTCTCTTGATTGTTTTTAAACATCTCAAGACCTTGTTCCCCATCAACTGCGATAAATTGTTCTTTTGTAAATGATTCTAATATACCTTTTGTTATATCTCTTAAATACTCTTCATCTTCACAATATAAAACTGTAATCTCTTTTAATCTAGAAACATCTATAGTCATAATTTACTCTTTTTATTATAATAGTTTTAGATATAATAACATAATTTAGGTAAAAATTCAGGTAGTAAGGTAAAAGGTGAATAGTAAAAATAGTATATTAATTTTAAATTTAGGTGGAACATTTAATAAAATCTATGATGAGATTAAAGGGAAGCTTATTGTAGCTCAAAATAACGATGCAATATTGAGTTTACTTAGTATAAGTAAAATATCAAATATTGAAGTCCAAGGGATGATACATAAAGATAGTTTAGATATGGATGATAATGATAGAGAAAAAATAACCAAATATATTTTGAATTCAGATTATAATAAAATTCTTATAATACATGGAACAGATACTATGGATAAAACAGCATTGTATATAAATAATATTATTACAAATAAACAGATAGTAATAACAGGTGCGATGAAACCATTTAGTATAAATCCTATAGAGGCTACATCAAATTTATCTATGGCAATAGGGTATCTAAAATGTTTAAATAAAGATGGTACATTTATAAGTATGCACGGTGTTGTTTTACCATATGATAAGATAACTAAAAATAGAAGCTTAGGGGTTTTTGAGTGTCTATAGTTAAATGTACACATTGTCATTTAGAATTTGATGAGAGTGTAATGATAAAAGAGGAGCAAGACCCCTCTTTGAACTTTTGCTGTAATGGTTGTCAGGGTGTTTATCATCTTTTAAAAGATGATGGACTTGATAGCTTTTATGAAAAAATGGGAAAAAATACACTAGATAAACCTTTGGCAGTTGGTGTTGATAGTTCAAACTTTGATATGGATAGTTTTCAAGCTAGGTATATCAAAAAAACAAGTGAAGGTTTTAGTAGAGTTGATTTGATAATTGAAGGTATACATTGTGCTGCTTGTATTTGGTTAAATGAAAAAGTATTAGATGATACAGATGGTATAGTAGAAGCTAGTATAAATTTTACAAATAATAAAGCAAAAATAATTTGGGATGAAGATATTATACAATTATCACAAATAATTGATAAAATCAGAAGTATTGGATACAACGGATACCCTTATGATAGAAGTCAAAGTGAACAAAAAGCTACCAAAGAAAACAACGATTATTTTTTAAGAATGTCTATTGCTATCTTTGCATCTATTAATATTATGATGATAGGAGTTGCAAAGTATACTGGATTTTTTACAGGTATGGATAAAGAGACTTTGGATATGGTTCATACTGCTGAATTTATATTTTCTACTCCTGTTTTATTTTATAGTGGATGGGTATTTTTTAAAGGTGCCTACTATGGACTTAAAAATAAAATTGTAAATATGGATCTATTGGTTAGTGCAGGGGCAACTTTAACTTATATATATTCTTTATATGTTCTATTTGGTGGAGTTGGACATAGTTATTTTGATAGTGTTGCTATGATTATAACTTTTGTTCTTGTTGGGAAGTATCTTGAGGTTATAGGTAAAAAAGGTGCTATGGATACTATGGATACTATAAAAGCAAGTATACCACTTGAAGCTACTATTATAGTTGAAGATGGTAAAAAAGTAGTACCCCTTGATGAGATAAAAGTTAATGATATTGTAGAAGTTAAGCATGGGGAGAAAGCAAGTGTTGATGGTGAACTGTTATCTGGAACTACAAGTTTTGATGAAAGTAGTATAAGTGGTGAATCTATACCTGTGTCAAAAACATTAAACAGCAAAATATATAGTGGAACAATAAATGTGGGTGATGTTATAAGATATAAAGCAAGTAAAAATTATGCAAATTCTACTTTAAATAGTATTGTAGAACTACTTGAAGATTCTTTAAACTCAAGACCTAAGATACAAGATACAACAAATGAGTTATCTAAGTATTTTTCTATATCTATTTTAACTATTGCTCTTTTGTCATTTTTAGGTTGGTATATTTATGATGGAGAGTTTGAAAAGTCCTTAATCATAGCGATTTCAGTTATAGTTATAGCATGTCCTTGTGCTTTAGCTTTGGCAACTCCAATAGCGTCATTAGTAGGGATAAGTTGGTTAGCACGAGAAGGGTTACTTTTTAAAGGTGCTAAGTTTATAGAAACATTTTCAAAAGTTGATACAGTTGTTTTAGATAAAACAGGTACTATAACACAAGGGAAGTTAAGAGTGAATAGTGAAGAGTTAAGGGTAGATGAGGAACAACTTAACTTACTTTATAGTTTGGTTGATAGTTCAACACATCCTGTAAGTGTTGCTGTTAAAAAACATATACTTGAAAAATATGAAAACTTAAGTCATATAGACTTAGAAGATATTGAGCAGTTACCTGCACTTGGTTTAAAAGCAAAGTATAAAGGTGCAGTATTATTTGGTGGAAGAGGTGATGAAACAAAAGAATATACAACATATGAGTTTAAAATTGATGATGAGGTATTAGGGGTATTTGAACTTGAAGATAGTATAAAAGAGGATGCTGTTGAAACTATAAAGTATTTAAAAGAGCAAAATATTGAAGTTATAATGTGTAGTGGTGACAATGATAAAGTGGTTGAGAAAGTTGCTTTTGAGGTTGGAATTGAAAACTATAAATCAAAGATGACCCCTATACTAAAAGCTGATTTTATAAGTTCATTGAGACAAAAAGGTAAAGTTGTTGTAATGGTTGGAGATGGTGTAAATGATTCATTAGCATTAAGTCGAGCTGATATATCTATATCAATGGGAAATGGTGCCGATATTGCATTGGCTGTTAGTGATGTTGTTATATTAAATGATAAACTTATTGGTATAAAAAAGTCAATCTTTATATCAAAAAGAACATTTATGTTTATAAAACAAAATTTAGCATTATCTTTAGTTTATAATATATTAACAATACCAATTGCAATTGCTGGATTTGTTATACCTCTTGTAGCGGCACTTTCAATGAGTATCAGTTCGTTGTTGGTTGTTGGAAATAGTATGCGAATTAAAAAATAAAATGACACACAATAAAAGATTGTATACAATAAGTATACTAAGTATTATATCTCTTTTCGTTGGTATAAAAGTAAGTAGCAGTATAGGTATCAGTGGATATTTAGATATGCCATCTTTGTTATTTGTAGTTACAGCTATATTTGCTAAAACAATATCACTATTTTGGTTCTTTCAAAAGGTATACTTGCTCGAGTTTGGGGTATTGTATATTTAGTTTGTTTTATAATATTTTTGTTTATAATAAATGGAATCATTTTAGATATCTTTAAATATATAAGAAATCTTGGTATGATTGTGATATTGATTGCATTAGTAGAGTTTTTGCTAAACAAGATAGATAAATAAAGGGAAATAAAATAATGTATAAATTTTTAAAAATACTCATATCAGGTATCATAGGGCTCATAGCTTTAGACCTATTTGAAACAGTTAGTTATCCTATTGTTGATTTTGTTATATTCGTAGTTGCATTTATGGGTACTAAGTTTGTATTAGACAAAACTAAACAACCAGATATAAATTTTAAAAATATATTTAAAATTGTAGGTATATTATTTGTTATAGTTTTATTGTCTGGGGCT
>JAYEPD010000074.1:0-2663 GCA_034723675.1 Campylobacterota bacterium | reverse complement strand
AAATAATAAATTTTAAGGATTATATTTGCTAAGATTTGCACAAAGTCCAACAAGTGACATGGATATAAGTAACTTAAGAGTTGCTTTACTAAATCATATCATATCAAAACAACAAAATATCGAACTTTTTATCCGTATAGATGATACAAATAAAAACCTAAATATAGAAGAAAAAGATAAAGAGATACTTGAGATACTAAATCTTTTTGGTATAGACTACACTAGAGTTATACATCAAAGTGAAAATATAAAATTACATACCCAAATGGCTATGAAACTACTTTTAGATAAAAAAGCTTTTAATTGTTTTTGTAGTGATGAGGCATTGAAGATTGATAAACAAAAAGCAAAAGAGAATTCTGAACCTTATAGTTATAGTGGATTTTGTCAAACAATTAGTGATGAAACAAAATTTAACTGCAATGCACCTTTTATTGTACGCCTTAATAAACCAAAAAGTGCTATAAAGTTTACAGATAAACTAAAAGGTAACTGCTCTTTTGAACCTTATGAGATAGATAGTTTTCCTATATTAAATGTAGATAAATCTCCAACAGAAAACTTTGCTTGTGGAGTTGACGATATGATATATGACATCTCAACAATAGTTAAAGAAGATAGTCATATTAATAATACTGCAAAACAGATACTCTTGAGAGAATCTTTAGGATATGAAAAAGAGATAAACTATATACATCTACCTATGATAATTGACTCTAAAAATGACGATACACTTTGCGTTAAAAACCTAATTGATCAAGGATATTTACCTGTAGCTATTGCAAACTACCTAATATTTTTAAGTTATCCTATGCCAAAAGAGATATTTACAATAGAGGAAGTTATACCGCTGATAGATGTAAATAAACTTTTTAAAGAGTTATTGCATTTTGATATAAAAAAACTACAATTTTTCAATAAATATTATATAAAACAATTAGATGATTTAAGACTTTCAAAGATATTGGGCTATGCTGATATAGATTTAGGGAAACTTGCTAAGTTATATTTAGATGAATGTAACACTACAATGGAAATTAAAAATAAATTGGACTCTATCTTTTCTATAAAAAGTACTTGTAAAGATTTTGAAAAAGAGTTTCTAATAATAAATAATTGTTTAAAAAATAGCCCTTTTATAGAAGAGTTTCAAAATTTAAAGAGTTATATCATAGATAAAACTTCATTACAAGAGGAACAGATTTTAACACCATTGAGATATACTTTAACAGGGATGACTGATGGACCAGATTTAAGTGAGATATATCCACTTATTAAAAACTATTTAGGAGAAATTATAAAATGATAGATTCATTAATAGTTGCATTTGTAACTTTACTTATAAGCATTATATCTTTATATAAATGGGTGATAATTATATCAGCTATTTTATCTTGGGTACAGCCAGACCCATATAACCCTATTGTTCAGATGTTGCATAGACTTACAGAACCAGCTTATACACTTGTACGAAAAGTGATTCCTACAGTCTTTGGAGGGATGGATATGGCACCTTTAATTTTAATATTTGCATTACAATTTATGGAGATATTCTTACAAAATTTATTCTCCAAAATGATATAAAAATGAAATTTATGTTTAAAAATATATTTATTGGTTCTATTTTATGTATGAACCTATTCGCACAAGACACAAATGAAACAAAATCTTCATTTGCAACAGATCTATTCGATGAATTCAAATCAACACTAAATGCTGATATAACAGATAAAGTAAAACTAGAAACTATGCAAAACTATTTAGAAAACATAGAGTTTAACGATAAAGTTGATACAAAAAAATACAATCTAAACATAATGGGACATTATGAAAACTATATGCTTTTAGGTGGTTATACATCAGATAAACTTATAGAAACAAAATACAATAAATTTGAACCAGGTACGACAACTGATACAAATTTTGTAGATGAGGATAGAAGTTATGAAAGAGAACAAAATGAAGCACAATTTCAAATCAGTATAAAAATACCACTTTATAGTAACTTTCTAAATACAGGTGGAGACCTTTTTTCTGCTTACACACAAAACTCATATTGGCAAGTTTATGATAGTGATCATTCAAGACCTTTTAGAGAAACAAACTATATGCCTGAACTATTTATGGAGTGGCAACCTAAAAAAAGATATGGTGAATCAACTTTAAAAAAGATAAGATTTGCTTTAATTCATCAATCAAATGGTCAAGATATAGGTTATTCAAGAAGTTGGAATAGAACAGAGGTACATTTTTTATTTAAAAACAATAATTTTCATTATGGTATGACTGCATGGCATAGATGGGAAGAGGATCAAAAACCATCTATAGATGATATTAGTGATAAAAATGATCCTAATTATGAACTTTATATCAATGGTGATGATAATCCAGGACTTACAGATTACATAGGAAACCAAAGATTTTTTGTAAGATACGATAGTAAATATACAAATGTAACTTTAAGTCATCAAAATAAAATAGAGGATTATCATCCTAATATGGGAAATACTAAACTTGATATTTATTTCCCATCAGTAAATAGCAACTTTGACTTTTTTATAAGATATTTTGATGGATATGGGGAAAGTTTAATAGATTATGATGTAAAGATACAAAGAGTTAGTTTTGGTATTTTAATATCAGATTGGATATAAGTTTTAAAA
>JAYEPD010000073.1:0-2670 GCA_034723675.1 Campylobacterota bacterium | reverse complement strand
AGTTCTTGTATCTGGATTTGAACAAAATGTACATTTGTGGTTACAAAATGTTGATACATCAAAGTTAAGTTTTCTTTTTAGTTTTTTTATCATATTTGCTTACCTAAAATTCTCATCATATTCATTGTTTGCTTGTATGAAGTCATTGTGTTGTCCAATATCAAGCCAATATTCATGAATAGGGAAAGATAATACATTTTTATTCTCACCTATTAGTTTATTAAAAAGAGTTGGCATATCGTAAAACTCATCATCAGGGATAAACTTCAAAACCTTTGGACTAAGTAGATATATACCTGCATTTACAAAGAAATTTTGAGTAGGTTTTTCTACTATTGAGCTTATTTTGTCTTTTGATGTTTCTATTACACCATAAGGTATTTGGTACTGAAACTCTCTTACACACATAGTAGCCATAGAGTTTCCAAAAGAGTGAAAATCCAAAAGATGTGAAAAATTTACATTTGTTAAAAGGTCACCATTCATCACAAAAAATGGTTCATTTGGATACTCTTTTAGTAAAGATAAAGCACCTGCTGTTCCTAATCTCTTTGATTCTTCAACATATTCTATATTTACACCAAAGTCTCTTCCGTCTTTAAAATACTCTCTTATCATCTCTGATTTGTAGTTTACACTTATAATTATATCCTTGAAACCATAACTTGCAAAGTTCTCTATGATAGTTTCAAGTATAGGTTTTGTACCTACTTTTAAAAGTGGTTTTGGAGTGTTATTTGTAAGTGGTTGTAGTCTTGTGCCTAAGCCACCAGCCATAAGTACCACTTTATTTTTTTTGTTTACATTTGTAAGCAATGTTGCTAAATCTTCAACATCAATAAGTCTATAGTCATCATCAACAATTGGTATTTGGTAAACTTTATTTTTAATAGCTGTTTGTATTACAGTATCTTTGCTATCATGTATAGTACAAACTGATGGTGTTTTATAGTAAATATTTTTTATACTATCTTCTAGTTTTATACCACCTAATAATGCTCTTCTTATATCACCATCATTTAAAGTACCCATAAGTTTATTTTCAGTGTCTACTACTATTGCAATTCTCATGGTACCTTTATCTATAATTTTTAAAGCTTCTTTAATTGTACTATTTATAGTTAATGTTATATCTCTAATCATTGTATCTCCTTTAAAAGTACAAAACTTTCAGCATATTCTACTCCACAAATTGCACCTCTAAAAGTTGCTAATGCTCTTAGATTTCTTTCACTTCTAGGAAATGGATGCTCTGCTATTTCACTTTCAAATATTTTCATTATCTCTATTTTTTTTTCTAAATACTCACTTATATCTACAAATACATTTGGTATAAAACTATCTTCTTTAGTGCTAGGTGCAAACTCTGTTTCACTTAAAGTTTCTATCATGTAAATTTTCTTTATAAATGGATATCTAAAAGACTTAGTACAACTATAACTAGCTTCAAATATTTTTCTATGATCACTATGAACATCACCTTTAAATGGTAAATAAATAATATTTGGTTTTATTTCATTTATAACATGAGATATTTTACCAATTAATTCACTCATACTATACTCATCAACTTGCATGGTTTTTAATTGTAAGTTATGAATACTATCAAAACTATATAATTCTGTTACTTCTTTTATTTCATCTTCTCTTGTCTTATAATAATCATCATCTGGATTAGTTTCAGTACATATAAGCCAATTTATCTCATCGCCATTTTCTTTATGTTTAAGAAGTGTTCCTCCACAACCTAATGTTTCATCATCTGGATGAACTGCTATTATTAATACTTTATTCATAAATACTCCCCAACTTGTGGTAATGTTTTAAACTCATGTTCAACAATACGAATAGCACCATCATAAGTTTTTACTAAAATAGTATTATTTTTTATCTCTATAATTTTACCATATTCTATATTATTATTCTCATTCTCTACCTCTTCTACTTTCCATACAATTATATCCTTATCATTATAAATAAGATTTGCTCCAACATATGGACGAGTTAATCCTCTCACTAAATTATAAATAGCATTACTATTCATTCTAAAATCAATAACACCATCAATCTTACCTCTTTTCTTCCAGTTATTTGATAATTTATGATTTTGTTTAATTCTTGAATATTTACCATTTTGTAATGCATTTGTAAACTTTTCTATTTGAACTAATGCAATTTCTATAACTTTCTTATAAAGTGAATTTGCATCGTCTGTATATAAAATATCAAATTCTTTTTGTGATAATATATCTCCATCATCTGCACCCTCTTCCATAAAAAAGAATGTTGAAGCACTTTTTTTAAGCCCTAAAACTAAAGCCCATATTAAAGGATGGCGACCTCTATTTTGAGGTAACTTTGCAGGATGAAATCCAATTATTCCAATAGGTGTTAAATCCAATAACTCTTTTTTTATCAAAGATGACCAACCAAAACAAAAAATTACATCTGGATTTAAATCTTTAATCCAATCTATAGTTTCTTTTGAATTTATATCAGATACTAAATTATAAGGAATTTTATTTATTTTACATAATGGTTGTAAGTTTGCAAAATCACTATTAAAATTAGATACTTTTTTTGTGCAGACACCTACAATATTAGCATCAATATCAATTAACTTTTCTAAAGCTTTTAATGAAAATTCAACTGTACCTATAAACAATATTT
>JAYEPD010000072.1:0-13165 GCA_034723675.1 Campylobacterota bacterium | reverse complement strand
TTTGGAAATGCAGTTAAAAAAGAGATATTAGCACATGCAAATGTAAAAGATGCAAAAAATGTAATTGTCGCTATCGATAATCCAAAAAAGCTATATCACATATGTCAAACATTACAAAAATATGTTTCAAATAATAAGATTATTGTAAAAGTACATAGAGAGAGTGAAAAATCATCAATCGAGAGTTTAGGTATAAAAAACATTATTGTTGAGAATTTAGTTACAAGTAAAATTATTTTTGACAAAATCGTAGGTTAATATTAGGAGTTATTATGAAAACATTATTGATTAGTTTAATTGTGTTGGGAAGTTTATTGGCTGATAATTTATTGATTCAAATAGATAAAAAGTTAAGTCCAGGTAGTAGTGAAAGCTATAAAAAACTTATAAACATAGAACCAGATGGTACAAAAAAAGAGTTTTTAATGTATCAAGCCAAAAAAGATAGTGATAAAATGGTTGCACTTTTTTTACAACCTGAATCTGAAAAAGGGAGAGCAACATTAAGACTTGGTGATAATATGTGGTTGTTTTTACCTGAAGTAGGTAGGGCTATTAGAGTTACATCTATGCAAAGTGTTGTTGGAGGAGTTTTTAATAATAGTGATATAATGAGACTTGACTTTTCAACAGAATACAATATTGTATCACAAAAAGATCAAGGTGATAAAATAATGCTTGAGGTAAAAGCAAAAAATGACACAATAGCTTATGATAAGTTAATAATAACTGTTGATAAAGCATCAACTACACCAACGCAGATAGAGTGTTATAGTTCAACAAATATGCTTATAAAAACTCTTTATTACAAAGATATAAAAGATTTTGGAAATGGTATAAAAAGACCAGCTGTTATAGAAACATCAAGTCCATTGTATAAAGGATATAAGTCACTTATGGTATATGGCAAGATTACTCCAAAAGAGTTTAAAGATGAGGCTTTTACACTTGAAAGCTTAGGGAAAGTAGAAGATTTAAGAAGATAATGTTGTACAAAATAACAATCATCATTTTATCTTTTAGTGGTCTTTTAATGGGAGATGACTACTCGTTTAATTTTGATGAATTAACGCAAATAGAACTAAAAGATTATGAATATAATGGATATATTAAAAGTGAACATAAACTGCAATTACTAAATAATAATTCACCTCAATATCCAAAAAAAAACAAAGATACAATGCAAAGTGTTTATGGTGAAGCATATGTAAAGGGGTTATATTTTAAAGATAACTATACTTTTCAGACAGATTTAATGGCAAACTATGAAAATATAGACAATGATGAAGATAATAAAAACACGATAAATCAACTTTTTTTAAAATACAAATATGACAATAATCATCAAATATATTTTGGTAAAAAAACATCAAAATGGGGTAAAGGATATTTTTTTAATCCTGTTGCATTTATAGATAGAAAAAAAGACCCAAACAATCCTGAGTCTTCAAGAGAAGGATATACTCAATTAAATTATAAGTTCAATAAAGTATATAAAAGTGATATTAAAAATGTATCTGTAGATGTTATATACTTTAGAACTACTAATGTTGAAAATAATGATTTTTATGATGGTGATTCTCAAAATATTGCAATTAAAACATACCTACTGTATAAAGATATTGATATTGACTTTACATATTTAAATAATGACAAATTGGCAAATAAATATGGAGTAGATTTCTCTACAAACTTACAAACAAACTTTGAGATACATGGGGAGTATAGTATTGATGATAAAAGTTTATATTCATATTTACTTGGACTTAAATATTTAACCAATACAGACCTAACCATCACATCAGAATACTTTTTTCAAAAAGAGCAGTTATTAAAAAGTGAACCATTTTGGGATAATAAATACTTTGTAAACAAACTAAGTCAAAAAGAACCTTTTGATATATTGTATTCAAATATATACTATAAAAACAGTATCAATCTTAGTGATAACTCTATGCAAAATAGTTTAGGTATAGTGTTAACCAATATAAAAAATTTAGAGATAGATTTCTCTATTGGAAAAAATAGTGGAGATAAAAAAAGTGAATTTGGAACTAAACTTGTAGATACATTTTCATGGTTACAAGTTAAGTATAGTTTTTAAAATACACTTAACTTACAAGTCAAATCTTGGTATTACGCAAAACTTCCTAAAGACATAAGTCTATTATATCTTTTTTCCATTTTCTCCTCTTTTGGCATTTTTTCTAAACTCTCTATACTATCTAAAAAGTAGTCACCCAAAGCTTTGATAGCATCCTCTTTGTTTCTATGTGCACCAATTAAAGGTTCATTTATAATATCGTCAATTAAATCATACTCTTTTAAATCTGATGATGTTATTTTTAATGCATTTGTTGCAGTTTCTACCATAGCCTGATCTTTCCAAAGAATACTAGCACACCCTTCAGGAGATATAACACTATATACACTATATCTCATCATAGCAAGTTTATCTCCTATAGATATAGCCAAAGCTCCACCTGAACCACCCTCACCTATAACTACAGATACTATATTTGTATCCATATCACTTAGTTCAAAAAGATTCCTTGCAATTGCTTCACTTTGAGATCTCTCTTCAGCACCAATACCAGGATATGCACCTGGAGTATCTACTAAAAATAAAATAGGAAGATTAAATTTCTCTGCTAATTTTGCTGCTCTTAATGCTTTTCTATAACCCTCAGGATTTGGCATACCAAAATTTCTTTTGATTTTATTTTTTACACCTCTCCCTTTTTGTTCACCTATAACTACACACTTCTTATCACCTATAAATCCAATATAACAAACTATTGCTTGATCATCAGCTAGATGTCTATCTCCATGTATCTCATAATAATTTGTCATTAAACCTTTTATATAATCAATAGCATATGGTCTATCAATATGTCTTGCAAGTTTTAGTTTTTGAAAATCTGTAAGATTAGAATATGTTTTTTCAACTTCTGTTTCTAACTTTTTTTCTAAAATAGAAACAGCATACTCATCTGCTTTTGTTTTAGCAACAATAATTTCATCTTCTATCTTTTTCAAACCTTGTTCAAAGTCTAAGTATGTTGCCATTTATATTATCCTTACTCTCAAAATTATAATTAACTTACAAATTTTTTCATGATGATAACACCATTTGTTCCACCAAAACCAAAAGAGTTTGACATAATAGTATCAATAGTAGCTTCTCTTGCATCATTTGGAACATAATCTAAATCACAGTTTTCATCTGATTCAATTTGATTTATTGTTGGAGGTATAATTCCATTTTCCATAGCTTTTATAGATATGATTGCTTCCAATGCTCCAGCAGCTCCTAAACAATGTCCTATTTGACCTTTTGTAGAAGTTACAGGAGGACAATTTTCAATTCCACCAAATAACTCTTTTAAGGCAGCTGTTTCATTTTTATCATTTACAGGAGTTGATGTTCCATGTGCATTTACATAGTCAATCTTAAGTTCTCCACCATTATTTTTTTCTGCCATTTTATAAGCAGCTTTCATAGCTCTAAGTGGTCCATCCATAGTAGGAGTTGTGATATGGTTTGCATCACCACTTTCACCAAACCCTAACATCTCTGCATATATCTTAGCACCTCTTTGTTGTGCTGATTCTAGTGTTTCAAGAACTAAAGCACCAGCACCCTCACCCATAATAAAACCATCTCTATTCTTATCAAAAGGTCTAGAAGCTGTTTTTGGATCATCATTTCTAGTACTAAGTGCTTTCATAGAAGCAAATCCACCAACACCAGCACCACAAATTGCACTTTCTGCTCCAACAACTAACATCTTTGAAGCACCACCTAAAGTAATAGTTTTATAAGCATCTGCTATACCATGAGTTCCTGCTGCACAAGCTGTCACTGCTGAAATATTTGGTCCTTTTAAATTATGTTGAATAGTTATAAATCCACCAAGCATATTAACTAAAGCTGATGGGATAAAAAATGGAGATATTTTACCTGGTCCTCTTGTATTACATATTACAGAATTTTTTTCAATATTTGCTAGTCCACCTATTCCTGATGCTGCTACAATTCCAAATTCATCTGCTATATCATCACTAACTTTGTTATTAGTTACTAAATTTGCATCTTCCATAGCTTCTTGTGCTGCATGAATACCAAGGTGTATAAATCTATCAGCTTTTTTTGCCTCTTTTTTACCCATTATAGCTGTAGGATCAAAGTTTTTAACCTCTCCTGCAATCTGAGCAGAAAATGCAGATGCATCAAATAAACTAATTGTATCTATACCTGTCTCCCCTTTTACTATTGCGTTAAAAGATTCTTCAACATTGTGTCCAAGTGAATTTATCATACCGATACCAGTTACTACAACTCTTTGCATATTTTGTCTCTCCATATTCTTTATATCATAAACTAAAAAAAACTTAATTTTTAAACTTTTATTAATTTATAGTGTAATACTTAGGTGAATTTCACCTAAGTATCTTAATTTATCTATTTGTTATCTTCGATGTACTTGATCGCATCAGCAACAGTTAAAATACCTTCTGCATCTTCATCAGGAATTTCAATGTCAAACTCTTCCTCTAATGCCATAACTAATTCTACAACATCTAGTGAATCTGCACCTAAATCTTCAATAAACTTTGAATCTTCTTTTACTTCGTCTGGATTACAGTCTAATTGCTCAACAACAACTGCTTTTACTTTTTCTAACATTCTTGTTCCTTTTTTATTAAATTCTCATAATTGTAACATATTTTATTTGAATAATTACTTTTTTTGTAATCAATTCTCTTTATACATATAATCCACCGTTTACTTTTAGAATTTCCCCAGTAATATAAGTTGAGTGATCGCTTAAAAGAAATGCAACAGCTTCAGCTACCTCTTTAGCCTCACCAAATCTTTTCAATGGAATATTTTTTGTATATTCATCTTTTACTTCTTGTTTTAATTCATCAGTCATATCTGTTCTTATAAATCCTGGCGTTACTGCATTGAACCTAATAGCACGAGCTGCACCCTCTTTTGCAAAAGATTTAGTCATAGTATTAACTCCACCTTTTGATGCACTATAATTTGCTTGACCAGGATTTCCCATCTCACCAACTATTGAAGATATATTTACAACCGCACCAAATTTTTTCTTTGACATAGCTTTTAAAGAATCTCTACATCCAATAAATGTAGATTTTAGGTTTGCATTGATTACATCATCAAAGTCAGCTATACTCATTCTAATAGCTAATTTATCTTTTGTAATACCTGCATTATTTACAAGATATGATAATGCTCCATCACTATCAACAATTGTTTTTATCATATCAGCCCAATCAGCTTCAACAGATACATCACCTTTGATAACAGCAGCAGTTCCACCAACAGATTCTATTGTCTCTTTAACTGCATCTGCAAGTTCTGGTTTACTTCTATAGTTTATCCATACCTTTAAACCATAAGATGCCAACTCTTTAGCTACAACAGCACCTATACCTTTACTTGCACCTGTTACTAATACATTTGTTCCTGTAAATCTCATATAATTACTCCTTTATTTTTCCCATTCTAACATTAATTAAATTAAATTTATTTTTTGTTTAGAAATCTATTTTTAAATATATCTTTTAAAGGATTGTTTAGTCCATTTGAATTGAACATTATTAATTCTCTATAAAGTCTTTGAAGAACTGAATTTAAAAGTATAGACTTTCCACCATTTATAACTATAGCTGTTGTAACTATATCTTGTACACAACAAAATAATTCTATCCTTAAATTATCTAATCTATCCAGATCACTTGAACTCATAAACTCTTCTTTTATAGTTTCAAGTTGCTTTAAAGCACTATTTTTAAACACCTCATCCTCTATGTTTTCTATCGCATTAATACCTATACCATAGATACAAAAATGTACTGTTTTAGATGCTGATTTTACTTTTGTGTAGTTTCCCATTTTTTGTACTGACACTATATCTTTATCTTTTACAAAATAGTTATTTAGCTCTATATTTACAGTATTTAAAGCATCTCCAACAAATGTCTTTGGTGCATCTCCTATAGTAAAAGAATCACTTTTTTCAAAAGATGCCATAGCTTCAAGCTCACATCCATTCTCATGAAAACCTATAAGAAGAGTATCAAATATCTTATAACCACTAGCCCATGTAAGTTTACCATTTAATATATAACCACCTTCACATTTTATACCAGATACTATAGTAACTGGTGCTCTTAAATGATTGATTGCTATACCACATTTTCTTGATATATAGTGTTCTTTTAGAGGAAAATTATTTTTTGTCATTATATTGTTTGCAGCAAGTATTTGAATAACTAAAAAAGAGAGTGTTCCTGAAACTAAAGTTAAGTTTTTAAATAAAATCAATTTATACTCATCTTGAAGCTCTTTTGGAAAAGTTGTTATATCTAATATACCACTTTCATATACTGTATCAAATAACTTTTTTAATACCTCATAATCTCCATCCGTATCTAAAGTTTTATACTCGTCTAAACTTTCTACTAAACTACTTACTTTTTTATTATATGTTTCTAAACTTTGCATTAATCAATATACCTTTTTGTTATCTCACCATAACTTTCAATTCTTCTGTCTCGTAAAAATGGCCACCATCTTCTAACATTTTCACTTCTTTTTAAATCAATAGTGCTATAAAGTATCTCTTCATCTTTATGGTTTGCATGAGCTAAAAACTCCCCTTGAGGTCCAAATACAAAAGAGTTGCCCCAAAAGTTTATACCATCTAATACTCCACTATCATCAGGTTCAAATCCTACACGATTTACGGTAACTACAGGCAAACCATTGGCAACTGCATGTCCTCTTTGAACTGCTATCCATGAGTCTAATTGTCTTTGTTTTTCATCATCACTATCAACCTCACCTGCAAACCATCCAATAGCAGTTGGATATATAAGTATCTCTGCACCTTTTAGTGCCATAAGTCTTGCAGCTTCTGGATACCACTGATCCCAGCATATCAAAACACCAAGCTTTCCTACACTTGTTTGAATTGGTTCAAATCCCAAATCACCAGGGGTAAAATAAAACTTTTCATAAAACCCAGGATCATCAGGAATATGCATCTTTCTATATTTTCCAGCGATTGTGCCATCTTTTTCAAATACAACAGCTGTATTATGATAAAGTCCAGCAGCTCTTTTTTCAAACAATGAAGTTACTAAAACTACACTATTTTGTTTTGCAATATCTCCCCAAAATATCATATCATCTTCCCAAGAATCAGCTAAATCAAATATATCAACATTTTCATTTTGACAAAAATAATTTGTTTGGTGTAACTCTTGAAGTATTATAAGTTCATTTCCACTTTTAGAAGCTTTTTGAATCTTTAAAACCGTTTGTTTTATAGTTTCATCTTTTGTACCATTGTATTTTTGTTGTATTAAAGCTATCTTCATCTCTTATACCTTTTTATCTTTTATTTTTGGATATTGCATAGTTACACAGTGTAAGCTTCCATGTTGTCTTATAAGTGTGGTACAATCTATACCTAAAACATCTCTTTTTGGAAATATTGTTTTAAATATATCTAAAACCACCTCATCATTTTTATCTTTGTATGTTGGTACTAATACTGCACCATTGATAATCAAAAAGTTTACATAAGTAGCTGGTAATCTATCATTACCATCATATTTTGCACTTATCCATGGAAGTGCTACAAGTTTATAATTCAAGCCATTTATATTTGTAAAATTATGGAGTTCTTTTTCCATATTTTTTAAAACTTCATAATGTTCATCTGTTTTATCATCACAAGATTGGTAAACTATTATATTATTTGGGCAAAACCGTGCTAGTGTATCTATATGACTATCTGTATCATCTCCTACTAATTCTCCACTATTTAACCATAAAATTTTTTGAGCACCTAAATATTCTTTTAATTTTTTATCTATCGTGTTTTGTGTAAGTCTTGGATTTCTATTTTTTTCCATCATACATTTTGTAGTTGTCATAACTACACCTTCTCCATCAGAATCTATTGCACCACCTTCAAGTACAAAAGGTATAGTTTTGTGGCTGTATTGTTTTAATAACCCTTTTAATTTTAGTTGTGTAGTTATTTTGTCATCTTTTTTATAAGGGAACTTTTTACCCCAAGCATTAAAGGAAAAGTTTAAAACTATTTGTTTATTGTTTTCCTCAATTGTAATACCACCAAAATCCCTACTCCAAGTATCATCACTATCAATAGTTACAAAAGTTAAATTATTTTTATTTTTAAACAGTGATTTTACATATGTTAAATTTTTAGCAACTATTAAACACTTTTGAAATTTTTGTATTGCTACAGCTATGTTTACAAAAGTATCTATTGCTTCATCTAAGTATCTGTTCCAATCTGTATCTTTATGAGGAAAAACCAATTGAACAAACTCTTGGCTCTCCCATTGAGCTGGTAATCTTTTATTTTTCTGCTTGTCCATCGAGTATATTCATCTTCTTTTTTGTTTTTTCTGCTTCTAACTCTTTTGCAGTTTTTTTAGGTTTTCCAGAGTTTCTCTTTACTTGTTCTATTCTATTTTCTAAACTCTTTTCTTTATCTCTTTTTATTTGCCATAATTGAGAAAGTGTGTATTTTCTAACCTTTATAGGGTCTGCTCTAACTATATGAGTAGATTTATTTAGTATGTTTAATAAATCAAATAGTTCAGTTTTATTATTAACTGTAAATACATATTTACCATTGTCAAGTTTATCATGAAACTCTATTTCATAATCATTTAAGATTGAAAATATCATAGCAGCACTTTTAAATTTGACCTTTATTTTGTCTGTAAAATAATAAACTTTTCCATAATTATCATAATAATATTTTTGAGATATTTTTGGTTTATCTAGATTTGCTTTATTGTAGTATCTTTTATAACAAATCTTTTCGTTTTTTGTATAATAACACTCTTTGGCTATCAAACTCGATGCTAATATAAAAACCATAATCATAAACTTCATAATCTATACACCCCTTTTATTATTCCAAACTCTTATATGTAATCTATCAGAATACTTAAACCCTTTTTTTATAGCAAACTCTATTACACTTAAACTATTTTTATCGATAACTTCTGCTGTATCACCTAAGGGCATGAGATACACTTCACAAGATGGAATCTGTTCTAATATATTATCTATCTCATCTGAAGCTTTTTCTAAAAAATCTTTGTCAACTACAAACTTCAAATAAGACTCATCAACAAAATCTATAACTTTTGTTAAAGTTGATATATTTACCCTTTTATCTATACTTTCTCCACTATTACTAAGCTTTACACTCATAGAAAACAATATCTTTTTTTGCCAAACTTCTGTAAAATTTATATCTATAGAACCATTTGTTTCTATCGTGATATGATACCCTCTATCTATATAAAACTTCAATAATTTTTGAAACTCTACATCTCTCCAGTATAAAAGTGGCTCACCACCTGTTATAACAATGTCTAGTTTATAATTTGGTAAAAATGAATTAACCTCTTCAATAAGAGGTTTACTACTTTCGTATTTTTTCCAATCATCCCTAAAAGCTATATCAGAAGCATGATAACTATCACAAGAGCATTTTTTAATACCACTTGGAGTTTCATACTCCACTTCAAATCCAACACACTGCATATTGCACTTACCAAATCTTATAAAAAAAGATGGATTTCCAACTCTTTTACCCTCACCTTGAATTGTGGGTCCAAATATCTCATTTACTTCAAGCATTATATTATCTCTTTTTTTAATATTTCTATTTTAGGATTGTTTTTATCTATAATTTCAAGTTTATTTATAACTTCATTGAAAAATCTTTTTGATAATGATGGATTATTTAGTTTTTTATATAGATATGCAAGATTTTCTTCAACACTTAATATTCTTGATAATTCATTTGTTTTAATAGCTAAATTTAAAGCATCTTGGAAAAATTTTAATGCCTCATCATACTCTTCATCATTGACTAAAATTTCTCCATAAAGTTCTGATAAATAAGCATTATTTGATATATCATCTAAATTTTTATTTGATTCTATTGCTTTATTATAATATTTGTAAGCATTATCTAAATCGTTTAAATTATTGTAACTATTTGCGTAGTTAGTATAAATATAATGATAATCAAAACTTGATATATGATTTGCTAGATTACAAGCTTTATCTAAATATTCTAAGCTTTTTGAATAATCTTTTTGTAAATTAGATAAACTTGATAATTGGATATATATATTTACTTCCTCTTTCTGAAGCTTTAGTTGTTTTGATATTTTTAATGCTTCATTTAATTTATCGAAACTTTTATAATATTGATTTAATGATTGATAATTTGATGATAGTATTTGTAAAATGTTTAATAATTTATCTAATAAATTATGCTTTTTAAAATAGTTATAACACCAATTAGAATAAATCATTGATTTATTATAGTCATTTAAATCATTATATATACTAGCAACTATTGAATACATATAATTTAATAGTCGTATATCTTTATCTTTTTTATAAAACTCTATACATTTATCTGCATATATAAGTGCTTTTTTATAATTTTTATTTTTCAAATAATTTATTGTTTTTAATTGATTTATACTACTCAAAACTTCATCATTATTTAGCTGATTTGCTAACTTAGCAACTTTTGTTATATAAACATCTTCATTAGCTTTATCTTCTTTTGTATTATAAATTAATAAAAACCTTCTTAGTGATTCTAGTTCATTTTCTTTATCTTTGGTATTTAAAGATAATTGATATAACTCATCATTATACTTTAATGCTAAGTCTAATTTATTTGTACTAGAAATTAATCTAACTAAACTATTTAATACTTGCTTATATTGTAAACTATTTTTATTTTTTGCATAAAACAACTTAGCATCTAAGAGATATCTTTCGGACATATTATAATTATTTATCATTCCATAGCTATTAGATAATGCGTGTTTTATAATTATTGTTAGTTCATCTTTTTTTAGTTTATTAGATATTACTAAGGCTTCATTTAGATACTTTAATGCTAATTTTATTTCTCCATAACTATTATATTTAATACCAATTTGATATAAATAATTAGCTTTTTGTATTTTACTTAAAGTTGTTTTTTTAGTTTTATACTCTTTAAGTAGTTTATCCAAATCGTCTCTATTAACAGATTCAATTATGTCAACTTTATAAGTACTAAACAAATAAGCATATGTATTTATATTGTAAAAGTCAATTGCATTTTTTAGTATATATTTATAATCATTTTGATTTACTATTAAAATGATTTTTAGTTTATTGTCAGAGATTAAATCTCTATAAAAAAGTAAATCTTTTATAAATTCACTATTAATACTTTTAAACATATCTACAACTATAAAATTGTTTTCATCTTTTAATGATAATAGCTCATTTAAAATTTTACTAGAGTTTGGCTTGTGATATATATGATTTGGTATACTTGACTTAATATAACTATTAAACTCTTTATCTAAATCAAGTGTATCAATACCAATGATAGCCAAAAAAGAACTATCATCAGTAAGTTCTATTGCACCACTTAATTTATCTACTTGTAAAATATCCTCAGGTAATAGTAGGTCTTGAAGCATTTTTAATTATCTGAGATAATTGGATTTAAATCATACCAAATTTCACCATTAAAATAAGCAAATATTAAAGACTCATTTGTTGCTATTTTTAGTTTTTCAATATTGTCATCACTATAGTTTTCTGGATTTTTATGTTCTTTTATATAGTTTAAAAATTCTTTTATCTCAGTAGTTGCAGATGAGTAGTCTCTTTTTAGTGTAAATATTGCTTGTTCTACATCATAGTTAGAAATATTTAATACTTTATTTTTATGTGATACTAACGCTGATTCCTTTACTAGCTTTATAAGTTGTCGTAAATTTCCACCACTTTTAAGAACCAATTCTCTTTTTGCTTTATCATCAATAATAGTTGTATTATCTAATCTAGCATCAATAATCTCTTTTAATAAATCAATATTTTCTTCTATGATTACACCATCTTTTGTTTTTAGCTTGAAGCTAATCTCTTTTGCATCATATCCAGCAAAAGTTTTTCCTCTTTTTAGGTGTATAGGCATAGTTATGATTTTGGAACACTCTATTTGTAAAATTGTATTTATCTCTTGAGTAAAGATATCATCACTATCTCTTATCTTTTCAATATCATCGATGATAAGCAAAAGCCTTTTTTCATTTTTAAGTATCTCTCTTGTGTATTTTTGTATAATTTCATTGACTTTTTGTATAAAGTCTTTTTTCTCTAAAGTTACAAGTTCTCTTATTGTAGTTTTGTCTTGGTTATCAACTTTAAATATATCTTTAAAATCTGCTCCAATTTTTAATATACCTAAATTAATTGCAAACCCACTATTCATAGTTCCATTTTCACTTTTTAGATCTATAGAAGTATTTTCTTTTATAGTTTCTATTTCTTGTAGTTTTTGTTTTTTCATATTTTCTAGAAGTTCAAAAAACTCTTTTTTAAACGGTTCATTATCCTCAATAATTGTAAAAGCCATCATCAGTAAAACATCAGCAATATCTATATTTGATCTATCAAAAATATCCCTTGCATTTAAAATTTTTATATCGTATAAATCTGAAAGCTCAGGATATTTTGTAGCAAAAAGTTGTAATGCACTACTTTTACCATTTCCACTTTGTCCTGCTACAAATATAGTTTCTTGAGTATCTGATAATTCTAATCTACTAGATAAATCATCTGTAAAATCTTCATATACATTGATATAATAGTCTTTTGTAGTAGTATTTAAATATTGTTGAGGGTCAAATATATTATATATCTCTTTTATAGTATTTGCTTTTTTCATAAATAACCTTTTTTATATCTTTGCTATTTTATCTTATGTATGTAAAAACTAGGATTAATCACTATAAACCACACTCTTACTTTTAGGTGTTTCAAAATACTCCAAATGTGAAACTTCCACATCAATCTTTGCCATCTTTTTTTGCACAATTTCAAGTAACCAAGCAGATAAATTTTCACTTGTAGGGACAAAATCAACTATGATAAATCCTTCATACATCTCAATTATATGTATGGGTTCCTCTTTTAAAATAGATAGGTTAGGTATCTTATAGTTTTGTTCCATTTTAAGTAAATTGTTTTTATCTTTATAGT
>JAYEPD010000071.1:0-13197 GCA_034723675.1 Campylobacterota bacterium | reverse complement strand
AATTACTGCCGATTTTACACTATTAGAACATAATAAAATTAGAGCAATAATTGAATGTAAAGCAGGAGATATTGGTGTTACAGATTATGTAAGAGGCATTGGTCAATCTCTTCAATATGAATATTTTTATGATGAAAGAATATCTCCAAAAGGTTTTGAATATCATCAGAAATTTAATTCTATTTTACTATTTCCATCATCTGTTGTAAGGGAAAATAATTTTAATATTGGTGATTTCAAATATCCTTTAAGTACTTTACTCTTTGAAATTAATGATACAAATAGTATTATTCGCCATATTGAACAAAAAGAATTGGATAAATTAAAACAAGCATCTCTTAGTGGATTGGTAACTATATCACAATATTATTTTAGAGATACTAGGATTTATGAAGCTTATATTCTCTTGAAGCATCTATCATATTTATCTCATAGATATAATGCTGTTAATAGAACAACTTTAGAGAATGAATTTCTTAGAAAAATCGGTACTCAAAATAATAATAATTGGAGAAATGCTTTTATTACACTTTCTTCAATAGGATTAATTACAAGCCAAAATTTACCTACTCCTTTTGGATTTACATTTGCACATTTAACATTTGAAGCATTTGCGTCAAAAATTATGTTTTCGTATATGCAACCTTATGTAAAAGAACTCTATGAAGTTTTTAACAATGAAAGAGTTATGCAATTAAATAATCAAGATATAAAAAATTATATTTTTCATAAATATAATAATCGAGATGTACTATTTCTTACAGAATCAGATGGAAGATATATATCAAGTTGGCTTAATATTTTAAGAGATGATTTTGGATGTATAAATTTTCAGCCAAGAAGTAGTCATCGAGAAATTATATATAATCCGATTGAGCTAAATGAACTATCACTACAGCAATATATTAAAAGCAATAGCATAGCATACGAATATGTAGAAAAATATAATAATTTATTAAGGACTTTATAATGTCATATACAATTTTTGAAACATTTGTTGGTGCTGGTGGGACACATATTGGATTTGGAGAAAATGGATTTGTATCGAGATATGTAAATGATATTGAAGATAAATGTTTAGAAACACTAATCTATAATAATCCTCATATTAAAAAGACTGCTTTTATTGACAACACATCGATTTTAGATATTGATGTAGACAACTTATTAAAAAATACAAAAATGAAGAAAAAAGAATTAGATGTATTTTTTGGTGGTATTGTTTGTAAAGGATTTTCCTTGGCAGGAGAAAGATCCCCAAATGATGAAAGGAATTATTTTTATCATAAGCAGTTAGAATTAGTGAATGAGGTACAACCTAAAATAAGTATGATTGAAAATGTACCAGGAATTGTTAATGCAAAGGTATTATCCCGATATACACCTGATGAAATAAAAAAAGAAGTAGATGGTTTATGGAAAAGTTTAGAAAACTTTAAAGGATTAAAATCAAAATTAAGAAAAGAAAACAGAGTAACTGCTGACACTGAAAAACAAGGTAAAGATTTAAGAGTTAAAAAAGAAAATATTTTAAAAAGATTAGAAAAAGATGGATATTTAATATCTGTTTTAGATGATATATATGATATTTATAATTCTATGGGATATAAAGTTTCACATAAAGTTTTAAATGCAGCATGGTATGGGTCTAGTACAAAACGAGAAAGAATAATTATTGTTGCAGTTAGAGGCGATATAAAAAGAAAATTTGATTTTCCAAAACCTATATATATGGATAACTCTTTAATGAGAAGTTTAGATAAAAATTTACATCAAGAAAAATATAAAAAACCATTTACTATAAATGATGCACTATCATTAATTGATTATAATGATAAAGAAGATATTGATAATATACCAATGAATCATGCACCTAAAACAATAGAAAGATTTAAATATATTCCAGAAGGTGAAAGTATTGCAAAGCATATTGAAACCTTACCAGAACATCTAAGAATAAGTAAATTTTATTCTAGGGGAAGTACAATGAGATTGCATGGTGATAAACCAAGTCCAACATTAGTACCAGGTCATAGTAATTTCCCAGTACACCCAAAAGAACATAGATCAATAACAGTAAGAGAAGCTGCTTGTATTACAGGATTTCCAATAGACTATAAATTTTTTGGAAGTCATTCTAAAAGATGTGAACATGTTGGAAATGCTGTGCCACCTCAATTATCAAGTGCTTTAGCAAAATCTTGTATTGAACTATTAAGTGAATTAGATAACAAATCATTGGAACTAACAAGTGTACCTGTCGCTGGTAATTCTATTAATTATGATAATAGTTATATTCTTGATGTACAAATTTCATCTTCCCCAATGGTACACTTGTAGTTCAACTCAAGGGTTATATTCCAAATCACAATTGAGGAAGTTTTAAAGATATGATGGTAATGAAACTGTAGAACAAATCTTATTTAAAGGAAATTTTACAAATTAAACCATCATTAAATATTTTATTTTTAAGTAATTAGCTCAAAATTTTTTAAAAAAGTTTAATCAAAATTTCTAAAAATAAATTAATTTAAAATTTATATATGCCTAGTTTATCAATTTTGATAAATTAAGTAATTTTCTCGGTGAATTAATAAACATTAATTATACTAAAAAAGCTCTAACATCTTTACAACTTCATCAACTTCAAAACAAAGTAATTCTGTTTTTATTGATGGTTTTTGAGCTATGATGGCTTTTTTTATGCCTTGTGAAGAAGCTTCTTTAAGTCTTGTTTCCATACTATAAACATCTTTTATCTCACCTGTTAAACTAACTTCACCTATAAATATTGACTCTTTTGATATGGGTCTATCTCTAAAACTACTTATAATGGCAGCAATAACAGCCAAATCACATGAACTCTCTTTTACTTTGATACCACCACTTATATTTATAAATACATCATAAGAGTTCAAAGGTAGATCTAGTTTTTTCTCCAAAAGTGCTAAAAGCATATTTAGTCTGTTTGTATCAAATCCTGTTGCACTTCTTTTTGGATTTGGATAAGTTGATTCTGTTACTAAAGCTTGAACCTCAAGTATCAATGCTCGACTACCTTCAACTGAAACAGTTAAACAACTTCCACTTTGAGCAGCTGTAGAATCAAAAAACTTTCTATTTATATCTTTTGCACTCTCTAAACCATTTTGTGTCATCTCAAAGATACCTATCTCACTTGTACTACCAAAACGATTTTTAAAACCTCGAAGCATTCTTATCTCTTTACTACTTTCCCCCTCAAAATACAAAACTGTATCAACCATATGTTCAAGAACTCTTGGACCTGCTATACTTCCATCTTTTGTGATATGCCCTATAATAAACATAGCTATCTCTGATTCTTTCGCTTTTCTCATAAGTTCAAAGGTGATTTCACGCACTTGTGATACACTTCCTGGTGCTGAAGTTAGTTTGTCTGAATATATTGTTTGTATTGAATCTATAATAGCTATTTCATAATCTTCTCTTATAAGTTCATCTTGTATAGCCTCTAAAGATATTTCTGAAAGTAAAAAAAGTTTATCTTCATTTGCTTCTAGTCTTGTTGCTCTCATTTTTATCTGACCTGCTGATTCTTCACCTGATACATATAAAACTTTTTTGCCTGATTTTGCAAGATTTCCTGCTATTTTAAGTAAAAGAGTAGATTTACCAACCCCTGGACTTCCTCCAATAAGAGTAAGACTTCCAGGTACAACTCCACCACCAAGTACTAAATCAAACTCTTCATTTAAAGTTGAAAATCTTGTAACATTATCCTCTTTTATTTGTGTAATAGGTGTAGCTTTTGAAGTTTCATTTGATAATTTTGATACTTGTTTATTTACCTCTTGTTGTTCACTTGATAGCTCTATAAAACTATCCCATCCACCACAACTAGGACACTTACCTAGCCATTTTGCACTTTGCTCTCCACAATGTTGACACTCAAATGTTGAACTCTTTTTTTTTGCCATAACTATTCCTCATTTCTTATATGATGAATTATAGTATATATTACTTTATTATTATAATAAAATTGCAAATTGCAACTTTTATGATATTTTAATCATCCTATAAGTTTTACTTAAGATTAACAAAGAAATTACGCGTGACTAGAAGATTAAGAGCCATACATTAATATATTTTAATCTAAGAATAGATAAAAATTACTTTACTAGTAAAGCTATTTCCTTTAATCTTAAGTAAAACTTATTGGAGGCTTAAACTACTTTAGTGATTCCCCTTTATTTTATTTTATGTTTGATATGATAGAATTTAATCAAGGTAAATATAGGAATAACTAATAATTGTTTATCTTAATTTCAACATCAGGAGTGTATTATGAACACAAGTATAGTAGGAAGACATGTATCTTTAACAGATAATTTGAAACAACATATAGAGAGTACAATTGATACTTTTAAAAAATATAATTTAGATATAATTTCTGTTAATGCTATAATTTCACAAGAACAAAAGCATGGAAAAAATTTAATTACATTTGAATATGTACTAAATATTGCAAATATAGACACTGTAGTAGTGAAACAAAAAGATAAAGATATTCATAATGCTATAGATATAGCAACAGATAGAGTAAGTAAGATATTAAGAAGACATGCAGATAAAATAAAAGCACATGATGCTACTAAGTTAACAGAAGTTGCTATATCAAAAGAGGAAGATGGAGTTGCAAAAGAGTTAGAAAAACTTGAAAATGAGATAGTTCCAATGAGGCTTGAGTCATATAAACCTATTGATATTGAAGAGGCGTTAAATGACCTAAAAAGTTCAAATGAAGAGTTCAAAGTATTTTATGATATGGATGATAACTTTAGAGTACTTTATAAGATAAAAGATAGCTCACAATTTGGTTTATATTAAATCTTATTTTTAGAAGTTCCCTTAAAGAAAAAAGGCTAGTCATAATTGACTAGCCTTTTTTTTATGATAAACATAAAAGTTAAGAGATTCTACTCTTATCATAATAAACTTTTTCTATCTCAAACTCTTTTTTCCCACCTGGTAAAACAGCTGTAAATTCATCACCTTCACTTTTACCTAAAAGTTGTTTAGCTAAAGGGGAATGAAAAGATATATTTCCAATTTCAGGGTTACTATGAGATGAAGATACTATAGTATATATTATCTCATCTTCTGTTTCTACATCTATAAGATTGACTGTTGAACCAAAACTAACTTTATCATGTGCTAAAGATTCTGGGTCTATTATTACAACTCTTGTGATCAAATCTTCAAGTTCTGCTATTCTTTTATTTATATTAGCCTGATCCTCTTTTGCAGCATGGTATTCAGCGTTTTCTTTTAGATCACCTAGTTGTCTTGCTTCCTCTATAGCTACAAGTATTTTAGGTCTTTGAACTAATTTCATATCATTTAAATTTTCTGTTAGTATATTGTAATCTTTTTCTGTCATTGGTTCTTTTTGCATCACTTATTCCTACTTTTGGATTTTTCTTTTAGTTCTTTTTTCCAATCTTTTTCAAATTTTTTTCTTTTTAAAAAAGATAAATTTTCTATAAAGACATGACCACTTAGATGTTCCATCTCATGCTGCCATGCTATAGCTAAAAAATCGTGTGCTTCCATAGTTTGTTCTTCACCAAATCTATTAAAATACTTAACCAGAACATGTTCAGCTCTTTTAACTTCAGCATGAAAGCCTGGTACACTTAAACAACCTTCATTAAAAACTAACTCTCCATCTTTATGAGTAATTACAGGATTTACAGCTTCAATTAAATTTTCAGTTTTTTGAATCCCATCATCTTCTTCACCCTCATTGTCAATAGGGATATTTATAATCAATACATTAAGGTCAACAGCAACTTGTATAGCTGCAAGTCCTACTCCTCCGTACTCCATCATAGTATCGTTCATATCATCTAAAAGTGTATGCAGTTTTTCATCAAAAACCTCTACATCTTTAGATTTTTTTCTTAGAATTGGATTTGGATAAGTAATAATCTCTCTTACCATAATATTTTACTTTCTATTCGTGCTTATCTATAACTTTATCAACAATACCATATTCCATAGCTTCATCAGCAGACATAAAGTTATCTCTTTCTGTATCTTGTTCTACTTTAGAGAACTCTTGACCTGTATGATCAGATAATAGTTGATTTAAATTATCTTTTAATCTTTGTATCTCTTGTGCTTGTATCTGTATATCAGTTGATTGACCTTGAGCTCCACCTGATGGTTGGTGTATCATTATTCTTGCATTTGGCAAAGCAAATCTTTTCCCTTTAGCACCAGCTGATAATAAAAATGCACCCATAGACGCAGCTTGTCCTATACAAATAGTACAAATATCAGGTTTAATATAGTTCATAGTATCAAACATAGACATACCAGCTGTTACAACTCCACCTGGAGAGTTGATATAAAGATATATATCTTTCTCAGGGTCTTCTGCTTCTAAAAATAGAAGTTGAGCTACTACAGTTGAAGCAACTTGATCGTTTACTTCACCACTTAGCATAATAATTCTATCTTTTAATAACCGTGAGTAGATATCATAACTTCTCTCACCTCGTCCTGTTTGTTCTACTACATATGGGATATAAGACATTATGATGCTGCTTTCTCGTCTAATAATTTACTAATAACTTTTTGTTCAATCATTGACATTTTAATTGCAGGTAAATAACCTGCTTCTTCATATTGTTTGATTAAAGCTTGTCCATCTTGTCCTTGCATCATAGCTTCATAATATAGTGTTTGTGTAACTTCTTGATCAGTAACTTCTACATTTTCAGCTTTTGCTAAAGCATCAACAATAAATGTAGCTTTTACACTTTTAGTAGCTTCTGGAGTAGCTTCATCTCTCATTTTTTCTATTTTCGATTGATCATCTTTTAAAGCGTTTATCTCATCTTCTGTCATACTTCTTACTTGATTATTTAAGTTTTGATCAATCTCTTGATTTAATACAGAAGTAGGAACTGTAAAATCTAATTTTTCTACTAATGTTTCAAGATATGCAGGTTTTAACTCGTCATTATAGTAAGCAGCTTTTCTTTCCATTATAATTTGTTCTTTAATTTTCTCTTTTAACATATCAACTGTTGGGTTTTCTTCATTTGCTAATACTGTTTTTGCAAATGCATCATCAATTACAGGTGCAGTTTTTTCATGTATTTCAATTAGTTTTACTTTAAATACAACTTCAGCCCCAGCTAAATCTGCAGCTTGATATTCTGCTGGAAAAGTAACTGTTATCTCTTTCTCTTCTTCGTATTTCATACCAATAACTTGCTCTTCAAACCCAGGGATAAATGACCCTGAACCTATCTCTAAAGTATGAGCATCAGCTTTACCACCAGCAAACGCTACTCCATCTTTAAATCCTTCAAAATCAATAATTGCGAAATCTCCATTTTTAACCATTCTTTTTCTTTTGATTTTTTCAAGAGGTGCATTTTGTCCTGCAATTGTTTCAATTCTTTCATCAACATCTTTATCTTCAACTTCAATAGCTTTTATCTCTGGTAATAACTCTTTGTAATCACCTAAAACTACTTCTGGTTTACAAGATATTTCTAATTCAAACTCTATATCACCATTCTCTTTTTTATCAAACTTTGATATGATTGGTTCCCCAATTATACTACTGTTATCTATCTCTAACTCTTTTAAAGCAGCACTCATTACATTTCTAATTGCTTCACCTTCTGCATCTTGTGTTAATTTTTCTGCATGTCTATTTTTAACAACAGAAACAGGTACTTTACCTTTTCTAAATCCTTGTATATCAATACTCTTAGCAGCTTCTTTTGCTAATTTATTTAAATTTGTTTCTATCTCTTTTGCAGATATAGTTGATGTTACTACTGCATTTGCCTCATTCTTTTTAGTTGCTTTAAATTCCATTATATTTGAACTCCGTGTAAAATTTTAATGATTTTATCTAAAAAATACTTAATTAATGTAGTTAAAGAGATATTTAGATATAATCACAAAATATAATACTTATAAAGGTGATTAAGATGAATGATTATATTTTAGTAGCGGGTACTGCAAACCCAGAATTTGCTCAAAAAGTAGCAAACACATTAGGTAAAGAGTTAGCAGAAGTAGATGTTAAAAGATTTAGTGATGGTGAAATAAATGTAAATATTGCAGAGTCTGTAAGAGGTAAAGATATTTTTATTATTCAACCAACTTGTGCTCCTGCTAATGATAATTTAATGGAGATTTTAATTATAGTTGATGCACTTAAAAGAAGTAGTGCTGGAACTATAAATGCAGTTATTCCATATTTTGGATATGCAAGACAAGATAGAAAAGCAGCTCCTAGAGTTCCTATTACTGCAAAATTGGTAGCTGATATGTTAGAAACAGCAGGAGTTCAAAGAATTATAACAATTGATCTTCATGCTTCTCAAATTCAAGGATTTTTTAATATACCAGTTGATCATCTTACAGGTTCTGTATTATTTGTAGATTATATAAAAGAGAAAAATCTAAAAAATCCAATCATAGCAAGTCCCGATGTAGGTGGTGTTGCAAGAGCAAGAGCATATGCTGAAAAACTTGGATATGATTTAGTAATCGTTGATAAAAAAAGGGAAAAAGCAAACGAATCTGAGGTTATGAATATCATTGGAGAGGTAGAAGGTCGTGATGTGATAATACTTGATGATATGGTCGACACAGCAGGAACATTGACAAAAGCAGCTGATGTTTTAAAAGCAAAAGGTGCAACAAGTGTTATGGCATGTTGTACTCATGGAGTTTTAAGTGGTCCAGCGTTTGATAGAATCACAAAAAGTAGTTTAGATGAGTTAGTTATCACAGATACAATTCCTCAAAAAGAACACAATAAAATCACAGTTTTAACTGCTTCTAAAATCACAGCAAAAACAATAAGTAGAATTTATACAAATGAATCTATACAAAATCTATTTGTATAAGAAAAGTAAAGAAAGAGTCAGATGAAAAGTTTGCAAAGCAAAATTAGAAATTTTAGTATTATAGCACATATTGATCATGGTAAAAGTACATTAGCAGATAGAATTATACAAGAGTGTGGTAGTGTGGCAGATAGAGATATGTCAGCACAAGTTATGGATACTATGGATATAGAACAAGAGAGAGGTATCACGATAAAAGCTCAGTCGGTTAGACTTGATTATGTTAAAGATGGTGAACATTATATATTAAACCTTATTGACACTCCAGGGCATGTTGACTTCTCTTATGAAGTAAGTAGATCATTGGCATCATCTGAGGGTGCTTTACTTATAGTTGATTCTACACAAGGTGTTGAGGCTCAAACTATTGCAAATGTTTATATTGCTATGGAGAATGACTTAACTTTAATGCCAGTTGTTAATAAAATTGATCTACCATCTGCTGATCCTATGAGAGTTTTAGAAGAAACAGAAGATGCTATTGGGCTTGACTGTACTGAACATAATCTTATCTCTGCAAAAACAGGACTGGGTGTAAAAGATCTTATTGATTCTATTGTTGATACTATTCCAGCTCCTAGTGGAGATGAAGAAGCACCAACAAAAGCACTTATTTATGACTCTTGGTTTGATAATTATTTGGGAGCTTTAGCCTTGGTGCGAGTTTATGATGGTAGTATAAAAAAAGGTCAAATGCTTAGAATGATGAATACAAAAGTTGAACATAAAGTTCTTGACCTTATGTACCCACATCCACTTAAAAAAGAAAAAACTACTGAGATAAAAACAGGTGAGATTGGTATAGTTATCCTTGGACTTAAAACAACAGAGGGTATTGTTGTAGGTGATACTATGACTGATGCAAAAAATCCAACTGCAAAAATAATTGATGGATTTGAACCAGCTAAACCATTTGTATTTGCAGGACTTTATCCTATAGATACTGATAAGTTTGAAGATTTAAGAGATGCTCTTGAAAGACTTCAATTAAATGATAGTTCTATTAGTTTTGAACCTGAATCTTCAGCAGCACTTGGTAGTGGATTTAGAACAGGGTTTTTAGGTATGCTTCATATGGAGGTTATCAAAGAGCGACTTGAGCGAGAGTTTAATCTTGATCTAATAGCAACAGCTCCAACAGTTGTATATAAAGTGCTTACAACTTCAGGTGAAGAGCTTATGATACAAAACCCTTATGAGTTACCTGCTGTTAATCATATAGAAACTATCTCTGAACCTTATGTAAAAGCTACAGTTTTAGTACCAGATGAGTTTTTAGGAAATGTTATAACACTTCTTAACAATAAGCGTGGTATTCAAAAAAAGATGGACTATATCAATAAAAGAGTTTTACTTGAGTATGATATCCCTATGAACGAAATAGTTATGGATTTTTATGATAAATTAAAATCAACAACAAAAGGGTATGCATCTTTTGATTATGAAGTAACTGGTTTTAGACCAGGAAATCTTAAAAAACTTGATGTTCTAGTTGCTGGTGAAGCTGTGGATGCTCTAAGTATCATCGTACCAGAAGAGAAAGCACAGATGCGAGGTAGAGTTTTTGTAAAACAACTAAAAGAGCTAATTCCTAGACAACTTTTTGAAGTCGCTATTCAAGCTAGTATTGGTAAAGATATAATTGCTAGAGAAACTGTAAAATCTACAGGAAAAAATGTAACGGCAAAATGTTACGGTGGTGATATCACAAGAAAAAGAAAACTTTTAGAGAAACAAAAAGCTGGTAAGAAAAGGATGAAATCTATAGGAAAAGTAAATGTACCACAAGAAGCATTTATGGCTGTATTAAAATTAGACTAATTTTAATTTAAAAAGTCTTGATATGCTAAAAACTAAAGTTATCCCTAAATTCCACGGTATTACACTCTCTTTTGGTATTGCAATTATAGCTATGGCAATAGGTTCTTTTTTACCTATAGGGTCAGTTGCACTTGCAATAATAGTTGGTATGATAGTTGGAAATACAATAAAATTTGATGAAAAATATAATTCAGGTATAACTTACAGTGAAAAAACACTTTTGGGTTTTGCTATTGCTTTTATGGGTATAAATCTTGACTTTACTATCCTTACACAACTTGGATTTCAAACCATACTATTGATAATAGTTGCTTTGGGTATTACTATTGGAAGTGGATTGCTTTTAGCAAAATTTTTTAAATTTGATACAAAGTTTGCTTTGATGCTTGGTATTGGAAATGGTGTATGTGGTAGTGCAGCTATTGCTGCTACTAAAGATATAATTAAATTAGATAAAGAGAAAGTTGGTTTAAGTATAGCTGTTGTGAATTTTTTAGGTACGATAGGGATATTTACTGTTCCTATTATAGGTGCATTTATATTTGGTTTTAATGATATTAATAATGGTATATTAATAGGAAATACGCTTCAAGCAGTAGGTCAAGTAATAGCAGCAGGATTTAGTGTATCTGATGTTTCAGGACAAACAGCAACTATTGTTAAGATGGGTAGAATTCTTATGTTAACTCCACTTATATTTATCCTTATCTATTTTTTTCATAAACATAGAAAAGTAGATGAAGAAAAAGGGCTTAAAAAGGCTTCAATACCAACTTTTATAATTGGTTTTATATTTTTTTCCATTGTTGCAACAATAGATATATTGCCAAATTTTTATGTTGAGATTATAAAAAGTACAAGTTATTATCTACTTCTTATTGCAATGGCTGCTATTGGTTTAAAGATAAATTTTAAGACTATACTAACACATGGTTCACAAGCTTTACAAATAGGAAGTTTGATATTTTTAATACAGATTATATTTAGTAGTTTAATGATAATGGTAGTTTTTAACTAAAATTTAAAACATTAGTTTCCGTAAACTCTACCTTTATATCTTAAAAACATCTTCTCTTTGTTTGTAAGATTACATCCATTTTTATTTTTCAAAACTATAAGATATTCAAATCTTTCATCAAGTCTATTTTTTGCATTAACACCTTTGATCTCATTGTAAAGACCATATGGTGGCCAAAATACCCATGCTGCTAAGCTAGTCTCATCAAAACCTGTTCTATCGTTTATATCTTTGTTTATATCTATGAGGTCTGCTATTTTAGTTGTTATTTTATTGCAATTTAGTAGTTCGTCACCATTTTGATATACTTCAACCTCTTTATACCCACACGCTGTAAATAATGTAACAATCAAAGTTAATGATGATAGTTTAGTTAAAATATTTTTTTTCATTTTAGTAATCTTGCACTATTGATATAGGTAAGTTTGTTTTATAACTATTTATTATTCTTTGTGTTTCCTCTTCTTTTTTTTCATCTAGTGTTTTGTTATGATTTGATTGTTCAGTTTGGTTTACATTTGTTGTATTGTCAGTTTTTTTATCAATATCTTTGTTTTTACAAATGTTATAAGTTGAACACTCTTTTGGAGTATAAACAACTCTTGATGATGATATAAGAGTTCCTGTAGTAGAGTCTAAAATTCTAGCATTGATAAGTATACTTTCATTTTCAAATTTTACATAAGTCCCAACTAGTATATACTCTATTCCTGCAATATTATCTTTTAGTTTTTCAACATCTCTTGTGATGTGAAATTCTCCATCTGCATTTACAGATACTGCATCTTGACCTCTAAAATCAGTTACTTTGAATTTTCTTATATGTAGTTCATTGTACATACTTTCAGTTATAATTCTACCAAAAGTTGAAGTTGTAGTAAACTGATCAAGATTTACAAACGATGTAAGTATGATATTTATAGGTCTTTCATCTTCTGAAATAATATAGTCACTACTATTGATATCTTGTGTCATAATTGTATTTTCTTCAACTTTATTTTCAAGTAACTGATCTGCAATATTTAGAATGATTTCATCAAGATTTTGATGTGTTTGAGTGTTGTTTGATGGCGAATAGTTTTCATCAATTGTTATTGTTCTTTTTTGGCTACAAGCTGTAAATAAAAACATAATTGCAATAAGTGTTAAAAGTAGTTTCATATAATAAACCTCAATAAGTATAAATTGTAAAAATGATACAATAGTTTTAATAAAAAATTGATTAACCAACTTATAACCAATAATTCAATACAATGCGAATATATTAATAATTAGGAGATTTATATGGATTGGGGTAAAGTAGTTTATATATTCTTTTCACTTATGAGTTTAACAACAACAGCAGGGTTTCTTTATGAACCAACTGCAATTGCATTGTTTTTAGCAGCTGGTGTAAATGTAATATCAACAATATTAAAAATTGGTGTAAGA
>JAYEPD010000070.1:0-13284 GCA_034723675.1 Campylobacterota bacterium | reverse complement strand
AAGGAATACAAAATGGAAAATTTTGCTGATGTAAAATACGTATTAGATGGATTTTTATTTATCTTTGGTGGTATTTTAGTAATGTGGATGGCGGCTGGGTTCGCTATGTTAGAGGCTGGTCTTACGAGATCTAAAAATAATGCTACGGTATTAACAAAAAATATTGCACTGTTTGCAATAAGTTGTATTATGTTCTACTTCGTAGGATTTCAAGCAATGTATGGAGAAGGTAATGCATTTATAGGAAGTTTATCAATAGTTGATGAAGCAACTGCACCTGATGCTGGTTATCCTATGATGGCTGACTTCTTCTTTCAAGTAGTATTTGTAGCAACTGCTGCTTCAGTTATATCAGGAACAATTGCTGAAAGAATGAAGCTTTGGCCATTTTTACTATTTGTAGTAGTATTAAGTGGTTTAATTTATCCAATACAAGGTCACTGGACTTGGGGTGGAAGTTTAACTGGTGATACAGGTTTATTAGCTGGTTTTTCTGATTTTGCTGGATCTACTATTGTTCATAGTGTTGGTGGATGGGCTGCTTTAGCAGGTGTACTTATACTTGGAGCTAGAAAAGGTAAATATGGTAAAGATGGACAAGTTAGACCAATACCAGGTTCAAATTTAACACTTGCAACTTTAGGAACATTCATTTTATGGATGGGATGGTTTGGATTTAATGGTGGATCTCAACTAGCAATGGGTAGTAAAGATGATATTAATGCAATTGCATCTGTTGTTGCAAATACTAATATGGCTGCTGCTGCTGGTGCCGTTGCTGCTGCAATATTTACACAAATGTTATACAAAAAAGTTGATTTAACTATGGTTTTAAATGGTGCGTTAGCAGGACTTGTATCTGTAACTGCTGCTCCTGATGCTGGAATGATATATGCGTTTGGTGTTGGTATTGTTGGTGGTTTATTAGTTGTAATTGCAGTTCCAATGTGGGATAAAATGAAAATTGATGATCCAGTTGGAGCTCTTTCAGTTCACCTTGTAGCAGGTATCTGGGGAACATTAGCTGTTGGTTTATTTACAGCTTCAGGAACATTTATGGGACAATTAAAAGGTGTAATTGTAATAGGTATATTTGTATTTGTTACTTCATTTATTGTTTGGAAAATACTTGATATTGTTATGGGATTAAGAGTTGATGAAGAGACTGAAATTCAAGGTTTAGATATTCATGAAACTGGTCTTGAATGTTACCCAGAATTTAAAAAAGCATAAGGAGTAAATAATGAAAAAAATAGAAGCAATTATAAAACCTTTTAAATTAGAAGATGTAAAAGAAGCTTTAACTGAAGCTGGAATTACTGGTATGACAGTATCTGATGTAAAGGGGTATGGAAGACAACAAGGTCATTCTGAATTATATAGAGGAGCTGAGTACATAGTTGACTTTTTAGCTAAAACAAAAATTGAATTAGTTGTGAAAGAAGATGAAGTTGAAACAGTTGTGAAGTTAATAACAGAATCAGCAAAAACAGGAAAAATTGGTGATGGTAAGATATTTGTTATGCCAATTGATGATGTTATAAGAATAAGAACAGGTGAAAGTGGAAGTGAAGCTGTTTAGTATTTTTTATAATAAATAAAATTTAATTAAAATTATAAAACTCCTCAAGTTTTTACTTGGGGAGTTTTTTTGTTATAATTTGGTACAATCTAAAAATAAAAAAATTAAAGGTAAATAAAGTGCATAAAAAATATCAAGAGTTAGAAGAGTGCTTGGGTTATCAGTTTAAAAATAAAGATCTGATAATCGAAGCACTTACTCACAAAAGTTATAAAAAAACATTTAATAATGAAAGATTAGAATTTTTAGGTGATGCTGTCTTAAATTTAATAGTTGGTGAGTTTCTATTTAATAAATTTCCGAATTCAGCAGAGGGTGAATTATCCAAAATAAGAGCTAGTTTAGTTAATGAAAAAGGTTTTACAAAATTAGCAATTGCTATTAATTTGGGTGATTACATATTTTTAAGTGAAGCAGAAGAGAGGAATAAAGGTAGAAGTAAAGCTTCTATATTAAGTGATGCATTTGAAGCTATTATGGGTGCTATTTATATAGAATCTGGATTAAATATTTTAAAACCAATGATATTAAAACTTTTAAATGAAAATTATGAAGAGATAAATTTAACAGAATTATTTAGTGATTACAAAACAGCTTTACAAGAGGTAACACAAGCAAATTTTGGTTCAATACCAATATACAAATTGGAATCTGCTATTGGTCCAGATCATGAAAAAATATTTGAATTAAGTTTATGGATAAATGATAAACATTATGCAACTGCTAAAGGTAAAAGTAAAAAGTTAGCCCAACAAGAAGCAGCAAAAATAGTTTTAAATCAATTAAATGGTAAAAAATAATGAATAGTTTTGGAGATAAGTTTAGATTTACAACATTTGGAGAGTCTCATGGAGTGGCACTTGGATGTATAGTAGATGGTGTCCCTGCTGGACTTAAGATAGATTTAGATTTTATACAAGCACAAATGGATAAAAGAAAGCCTGGTAAAAATAAATTTGAAACACAAAGAAGTGAAGCAGATACTATTGTTATACAAAGTGGTGTATTCGAAGGTTTAAGTACAGGTACACCTATATCTATGGTTTTACTAAATACAAATCAAAAAAGTAAAGACTATAGTGATATAAAAGATGTATTTAGACCAGCACATGCTGATTTTACTTATTTTCATAAATACGGTATTAGAGACTATAGAGGTGGTGGTAGAAGTAGTGCAAGAGAAACTAGTGCAAGAGTAGCATCAGGGGCAATTGCTCAACTTATGCTAAATCAATTTGGTATAAAAGTACAAAGTGGTATCTCTACTATTCATAATGTAGATGGTGATATAGCAAACTATGATTTTGATTATGCACAAAAAAGTGATATATTTGCACTAGACAAAACAGCAGAAGAGGCACAAAAAGAGGTTATCCTAAAAGCAAAAAATGCACATGATTCTGTAGGTGGTATTGTAACTGTAAAGATATCAAATGTACCAGTTGGCTTAGGTGAACCTATTTATTATAAACTTGATTCAAAACTAGCAGATGCTATGATGAGTATAAATGCAGTAAAAGCAGTTGAGATTGGTGATGGAATAAATAGTATAAATCTTACAGGTTCACAAAACAATGATGCTATACGAAATGATGGTTTTGTTACAAATCATAGTGGAGGGATATTAGGTGGTATTAGTAATGGTGAAGATATATATTTAAAAGTATATTTTAAACCAACACCATCTATTTTTAAAGAACAACAAACTACAAATATACACAACGAAGAGGTTGATTTTAAACTTCATGGTCGTCATGATCCTTGTGTAGCACCAAGAGGAAGTGTAGTAGCAACAGCAATGGCATCTATAGTAATAGCTGATATGATGTTATTAAATATGGGTGCTAAAATGGAACATTTAGATACAATATATAATAAATCAAATAGTTAAGCTTAATTTTAAGTACAAGTTTGATAAAATAGTTTAATATTAAAATGAAAAAGAAAAGGACTTTGTTGGAATACATAGGTATAAAAAAAGAGGGACAAATAATTGACCTTCAAACAGTAGAAGCTTTAAACATAGAAGTTAAAGATAGTGAAAAAATAGTTGCTGATAGTTCATCTGAAGCTTTAAGTATTTTAAGACACTCAACTGCACACTTAATGGCACAAGCTATTAAAGAGTTACACCCTGAAGCACAATTTTTTGTTGGACCAGTTGTTGATGAGGGGTTTTATTATGATTTTAAATTAGATACTCAATTAAATGATGAAGATTTAAAAACAATTGAAAAGAAAATGAAAGAATTAGCAGGAAAAAAACAAGCAATTAAAAGAGCTGTTGTTTCTAGAGAAGAGTTCAATTCTAAATTTGCACATGATCCATTGAAGCAAATGGTTTTAAAAAATATTACAGATGATACATTAACAACATATACCCAAGGTGAATTTGTAGATTTATGTAGAGGACCACACCTTCCAAATACTAAAATGATAAGAAACTTTAAACTTATTAGAGTTGCTGGGGCTTACCTTGCTGGTGATGAAGAGAATGAGATGATTACAAGAATTTATGGTATCTCATTTTTTGATAAAGCTGAATTAAAAGCTTATAATACAATGATGGAAGAGGCAGCAAAAAGAGATCATAGAAGATTAGGTACTGATTTAAAACTATTTACATTTAGTGATGATGTTGGTGCGGGATTACCTTTATGGTTACCAGCTGGTGCAAGGCTTAGAGGAAAATTAGAACAACTACTTTATAAAGCACATAGAGTAAGAGGTTATCAACCAGTAAGAGCACCAGAGATACTTAAGGCAGAAGCTTGGGTGAAATCAGGTCACTATGCAAATTATAAAGAAAATATGTATTTTACTTCAATTGATGATATGGAATATGGACTTAAACCTATGAACTGTGTTGGTCATATTGAGATATTTAAAAATGATTTAGTTTCATATAAAGATCTACCTATGAAATTTTTTGAGTATGGAGTTGTTCATAGACATGAATTAAGTGGTGCAATGCATGGATTATTTAGAGTTAGAGAGTTTACACAAGATGATGCACATATTTTTTGTACGCAAGATCAGGTGAAATCTGTAATTATAGATGTTATTGAATTTGTAGAATCATTGATGTCATTTTTTGGCTTTGAGTATGAGATGGAGGTTTCTACTAAACCTAAAAAAGCAATTGGAAGTGATGAGTTTTGGGAAAATACTACTAACGGTATAAAAGATGCATTAGATGATAATGGATATAAGTATGGTATTGATGAGGGTGGTGGAGCATTTTATGGACCAAAAATTGATATTAAAATTCTTGATGCTATAGGACGAAAATGGCAATGTGGTACTATTCAAGTTGATATGAATTTACCTGAAAGATTTGATATAAACTATACAACACCTGATGATACACGAGAGCGACCTGTTATGATTCATAGAGCTATATTAGGTAGTTTTGAAAGATTTATTGGTATTATGACTGAACACTTTGCTGGAGAATTTCCACTTAGTATTGCACCAACAGGTGTTATTATTATACCTATTGCAGATGGACATAATGAATATGCAAAAGAGTTAGCAAAAGAGTTACAAATACTTGAGATAGATAGTGAAGTTTTTAATCAAAATGAAAGTCTAAATAAAAGAATAAGAATAGCTGAAAAACAAAGAGTACCAATGATAATAGTTGTTGGTGATGATGAAGTTGCTAATAACAAAATAGCACTAAGAGATAGAAGAAAACGAGAAAGAAGTGAAATGACAAAAAGTGAATTTATAAATATGATAAGATTAATACAAGCAGGGGATAAAATTTGAGTTTTAAAGGCAATAAAAAAGAGGATGATACATTACTAAATGATGATATTAGATTTAAAGAAGTAAGATGTAATACTGAAGATGGTACGCTAGGAATTATTAGTTCAAGAGAAGCAAATGCAGCTGCTGAAGAGGCTGGACTTGACTTAGTTTGTATTGCACCAACTGCTAAACCTCCTGTTGTTAAAATTATGAATTATGGTAAATTTAAGTATGAACAAGAAAAAAAGAAAAAAGAAGCTAGGAAAAATCAAAAAATTATTGTAACTAAAGAGATAAAGTTATCTGTTAAAATTGCTCAAAATGATATTGATTATAAAGTTAAACATGCAAGAGAATTCCTTGAAAAAGGAAATCATGTAAAATTTAGAGTCTTTTTAAGAGGTAGAGAGATGGCTAATCCTTCTGCTGGAATTGATGTTTTAAATAGAGTATGGCCAATGGTTGAGGATATAGGTGTAAAAGATAATGAACCTAAACTTGAAGGTCGTTATGTAAATATGTTGGTAACACCAATTAAAAAATAAATTACTTAAAACTATCTAAAGTTTTAATTAGCTATAATTCGCAACTTAATTTAAGTTCGCGGAATATATTAAATCAGAATTTAAACTAAAATCAGTAAAGGAGTCCTAACAATGCCAAAGATGAAATCTAATAGTGGAGCTTTAAAAAGATTTAAAGTGAAAAAAAATGGTCAAATTAAAAGAGGAAGTGCTTTTAGAAGTCACATTCTTACTAAAAAAAGCCAGAAAAGAAAAGTAGCTTTAAGAGGTCCACAAACTGTTGATGCAAGTGATGCAACAAGAGTAAAAAGAATGTTAAATAAAGCATAAGCTTTAAACAAATAGTCCCTCCGATTTAGTTCGGATAAGTTTTGTATAATAAATACAAACACCAAAACATAAAAATGTTTGTGGTAAAGATAAGGAAAATAATATGCCAAGAGTAAAAACAGGTACGACAAGAAGAGCAAGACATAAAAAAATTCTTAAACTTGCAAAAGGATTCTACAGTGGTAGAAGAAAACATTATAGAAAAGCTAAAGAAGCAGTAGAACATGCATTAGTATATTCTTATAGAGATAGAAGACAAAAGAAAAGAGATTTTAGAAAACTTTGGATTGTTAGAATTAACGCAGCTTGTAGATTAAATGATATTAGTTATTCAAGATTTATGAACGGTTTAAATAAAGCTGGTATTACATTAGATAGAAAAATATTAGCAGATATGGCTATGAATGATTATGCATCATTTCAAACAGTTGTAGCAAGTGCAAAAGCAGCTTTATAATTATATAGTTGTTACAAAAAAAGGGACACATTGATTTGTGTCCCTTTTTTTATTAGCTCAATCCAGTAATAAGTTTTACTTAAGATTAAAGGAAATAGCTTTACTAGCAAATAAGTTTTTATATATCTTCAGATTAAAATGTATTAATAAATGGCTCTTAATCTTCTAGTCACGCGTAATTTCTTTGTTAATCTTAAGTAAAACTTATTATGGTTTGAACTGTTATTGTAAAGATAAATATATAATAAAAAGTTTATTTGTGTATAATCAGACTTATAAACTAAATGTAAGGTTTAAAATATTTATGAATAAAATTAATTGCAAATATTGTGATACTCATCTAAGAATAAGAAGAGTAACACCAGGCTTTGAATATATATGTCCTAGATGTGAAGGAGTAGTATATAGAAGTGGTACATCTATTTCATCAATTATAGCAATGACCTTTTCAACATTAATTATGTTTTATTGGATGATTAATTCTCCAATATTAACAGTTACAGTTTTTGATTCTAAAACTCGTTCTGTTCTTGATTCTATAATATATCTTCTTGATAGTGGTCATTTTTTTAGTTCTATTATATTATTTTTAACAGTTGTATTTATACCAATATTTATGATAATACTTATATATATTATTATTGTTGGTAAAAAGCTAAATGTAAATAATGCTAAGTTAAAAAAATATATTCACATTTATAATTTTATAAAAGAATGGAATATGGTAGAAGTTTATTTAGTAGGTGTTTTAATATCAATGATAAAACTTGATGAATTGACAATTTTAAATATTGAATATGGTTTATGGTTTACATTTTTATATATATTATTATTTTATTTAACAGTAGTTTGGTTTAATCCTTATGATATAATTGATGAGATAGAGATAAAAGAAAAAGATAAAAATTCTATAAGAAAATCATTGTTATACTTAATGTTAGCATTTATATTTATAATACCATCAAATATATTACCTATAATGCCAACATATAAATTTGCAGTTGAATATAACAATACAATATATGATGGAATAAAAGCATTTTATGAAGAGGGTGATTATTTTGTATCATTTGTTATATTTTTTACAAGTATTTGTATACCAGTTTTAAAAATTGTAGGAGTATTTATAATGATACTTATGGCAAAATACGGTATTTTACAAAATTATAAAAAATTTATGACAAAGTATCATAGAGTTACAGATGCGTTAGGGAAATATTCGATGCTAGATGTTTTTGTTGTTGTTATTGTTGCTGCTTTTATTCAATACAATCTTTTACTTAGAATAGAATCAGGAAGTGCAATATTTCCATTTACTTTGGTAGTATTTTTTACTATGATGGCTAGTAAGTCATTTGATACACGATTATTATGGGAGAATAAATAGATGTCATTAGCTGTTACAAAAAGAAAAAAATCAGTTGTTGTTTTGGCATGGTTAGCACCACTTGTTGCTATTATTATATCAATAGGTATGGTATATGAACACTATACAAAAGCAGGAAATAGTATAGTGATAACATTTGATAATATTGATGGTTTAGACTTAAGGCAAAGTCATATTAAATATAATGGTATCGATATTGGTGATATAAAATCAATGAAAATCGATGAAACAAATTTAGATAAGTTTATAGTACAAGCTAATATATATACAGATTATAATTACTTAATAAAAGAGGGTAGTGTTTTTTATAAAGTTTCACCAGAGATTTCTTTAAATGGTGTAAAAGAATTGGGAAATATACTAAAAGGAAACTATATAGAGCTTGTACCTGCTACGGATGATCTAATAGAACTAAACAAAAAAGATGAACAATACATTTTTAAAGGCTTTGATAAAAAACCTTTAGATAAAGGTTTTGTTCTTACAATTACATCACACAGTGGTGATTTTGGTGTTACATCAGCTATTTTATATAAAGGGATTAAGATAGGTGAAGTTATAGAAAAGAATCTTGAAAAACACTCTATTAACTATAAAGTTTTAATATATGAAAAATTTAAATATCTTATCTCCTCACATACAAAATTTTTTAAAATAACTCCATTGGAGATAAAAGCATCACTTAAAGAGTTTAATATAAATATACCATCAGTAAAAAACTTATTTAGCAGTGCTATAGGTTTTACAACAAGTACTATGGATAATAAAATAGCAAAATCTTATATTTTATATGATTCAAAAGATGATATATCATATAGTCAAAAAACTATATCGCTTATCTCAAATACAAAAAAAGATTTTAAATATATATATTTCAATTCTGAAAAAATTGGAAAAATAGTAGATACAGATTTTAATATAAATACAAATAAAACAAATTATACATTAAAAATAAAAAATAGATATTTGGATCTATTAAATTTTGATCCAGTATTTTATATAACAAAAGAGAAATTGTCAATATCAAATATAAACTTAAATTCTATAGTTAGTCCATATAAATTGGTATTAAAAATAGATAAAGAATATGAAACAAATATTAAATACAACTATAAAGTAGTTGATATTGAAAAAGAGGCTTCACCTTATAGTTTTACATTAAAAGCAAACGGTATATCAAAAACGGATTTTATATTTTATAAAGGGGTACAAGTAGGTGAAGTTGAAAAAGTATCTATAAAAAAAGATAAAAATATTGTTTATGCTAATATAAAAGATGAATTTAAACATTTAATCAATGACTCAACAGTATTTTATAAACAGACATCAGTTAGTTCAAATATTTCAACAGATGGTATAAAACTTGAAGTTTCATCAATAAAAGAGATGGTTATGGGTGGATTGACATTTATAACTCCAAATGGAAAGGATTCTTTAACATATAAAGAGTTTATATTTTATGAAGATATAGATAAGTTTTTAAATCAAGATAAATTTTTCATAAATTTAGAATTAGATGAAAATATAAATCTTAAAAAAACTTCACAACTATTATATAAAAATATATCAATTGGAAATATATTAGAGATAGAATTAGATGGAAATATAAAAGTTAAACTAAAAATAGATAATAAATATAAATATCTATTTGGTGAAAACAGTAAAATATATTTAAAAGGTGCTAAATTATCTTTTGATAAAATAGAAAATATATCTTCATCAGTTTTGGGTGATAATTTATATTTAATAGCTGATAAAGATAATGGTTTTAAATCAAATTTTCTATTAGATTCTATAAATCCTGATGATACATATTATGAAGAGGGTTTAAGAGTTCAATTAAAATCATCTGATAGTAAAAACTTAACAGTAGGTTCACCTATTTACTATAAAGGTTTTGAAGTTGGTAAAATCACAAATTCTGATTTAACAATTGATGGAAAACATATAATATTTAATCTATTTATAAAAGAAAAATACTCAACACTATTAAAAGAGAGTAGTAAATTTTATAAAGCACAAATAGTAGGGATGGATGTAGGAGTATTTGGTGCCAAGATAGAATTGGGTAGTGTAAAGAGTATGTTAAAAGGTGGTATATATTTTACAAATGAAACTGTAAAAGAGGATACTGTAGAGATTGATGCACAAGATTATCATATATTTAATCTACTTGAAAAAAAAGAAGATAAGTAATAGTTCTAATTAATATAAAATAAATATAACTATGATAATATTTCAAAAAGGATTAAAATGTTAGATACAGAGTTAAAAAAGTTTAGATTAGTTGCTATGATTGAGGGAATTTCATTTTTAGTTTTACTATTTATAGCGATGCCTATAAAATATGTGTTAGGTGAACCAATAGTTGTTAAATTTGTTGGAATGGCACATGGTGGATTGTTCTTATTATTCATTTATATGTTATATACAGCTTCTAAAGAAAATAGTTGGAAAATAAAATTTATTTTGTTTGCCTTCATATCATCTTTGATACCATTTGCAACATTTTATTTAGAAAAAAAACTAAAGGTTATGTATAACACTAACGATGAAAAATAAGATTTTAGAACTTAAACAAGAGATATCAAAACAAGTAATTGGTCAAGAGCATATGGTAGATGCTCTTTTAATAGGTTTATTCACAAATGGGCATATTTTACTTGAAGGGGTACCAGGACTTGCAAAAACAACTACTATTAATGCGTTAAGTCAAGCTTTAAATTTAGATTTTAAAAGAGTTCAATTTACACCAGATTTATTACCTAGCGATATAATTGGTGCTCAAATATATGATATGAAAAGTGGAGATTTTAAGATAAAAAAAGGTCCTGTTTTTACAAATCTACTATTAGCAGATGAGATAAATAGAGCCCCAGCAAAAGTTCAATCTGCACTCCTTGAAGTTATGCAAGAGAGACAAGTAACAATAGGGGAAACAACATATAAAATAGATACACCATTTTTAGTTTTAGCAACACAAAATCCAGTTGAACAAGAGGGTGCATATAGTTTACCTGAAGCTCAACTTGATAGATTTATGTTTAAAATTGTAGTAGGTTACAATACAAAAGAGGAAGAGTATTTGATTGCTTCAAAAGTAGCAAATACAACTTTTGAAACTATAAACAGTGTTTTAGATAAAGAAGATATATCTAAAATAAAAGAGGATGTCAAACAGATACATATAGATAAAGAGCTAGAAGAATATATAGTTGATTTGATATTTGCTACACGAGAACCAAAAAATTATGGTCTGGATGAAATATCAGACTTTATAGAGTTTGGTGCAAGTCCAAGAGCTACTATTGATATGTTCAAAGCTGTAAAAGCTAGTGCTTATTTAAGAGGAAATGATTATGTAAGTCCTGTTGATATAGCACTATGTATTAAAGATGTTTTAAGACATAGATTGATTTTGAGTTATGAAGCACTTGCTAGTGATATAACTGCTGATAAAATCATACAAATAATTCTAGAAAAAATTGAAGTACCATAAATAAAAGTAGGATGATAGTATGATTTTAGTTATAAATAGTGGTAGTTCATCTATAAAATATAAACTTTTTATGAAAAGTAATTTAAAAGAGATATATAGTGGAATAAAAGAGGAGATAACCTCTCATGATGAAGCTATTTATTATATACTTAAAAAATTAAAATCAAATAATATTATTAAATCAAAAGAAGATATTGACATTGTAGGGCATAGAGTCGTACACGGTGGAGATTATTTTAAAGAAGCTGTTAAAATAGACAATATTGTTATGGATAAAATATCTGAACTTTCAAGTTTAGCACCACTTCATAATCCTGCAAATTTATCTGGTATCAAAGCAGTTTATGAGGTATTTGGAGATGATATAAAACAAGTTGCAGTATTTGATACAGCTTTTCATCAAACTATCCCTTCATATGCTTCAATTTATCCTTTACCTTATGAATATTATGAAAAATATGGTGTCAAAAAATATGGTTTTCATGGTACAAGTCATCACTATGTTGCCAAACAAGCAGCAAAACAATTAGGAAAAAAGCTAGAAGATACAAATCTTATCACAATGCATTTAGGAAATGGTGCTAGTGTATGTGCGATTAAAAATGGAAAAAGTATCGATACTTCTATGGGGTTTACTCCACTTGAAGGTCTTATGATGGGTACTAGATGTGGAAATATAGATAGCTCTTTGGTTGTTTATTTGGAAGAGAAACTCAACTGTACGAATGACGAAATGACAACTATACTAAATAAACAAAGTGGTTTTAAAGGATTATGTGGAAGTAGTGATTTAAGAGAGGTTATAAGTTTAGCAAAAAAAGATGATAAAAAAGCAAAATTAGCAATAGATATTTTCATATATAGAATTAAAGAGTATATAGGAAGTTATCTTATGATTTTAGAAGATATAGATGCTATAGTTTTTACAGGTGGAATAGGTGAAAATAGTTCATTGGTAAGAGATGAGATATGCAATACTACAGATAAATTTAACTTAAAACATTTTGTCATTCATACTGATGAGGAATTAGCAATAGCTGAACTATCTAAAGAATTTATCTGATGATAAGATTAGGTTCAAACTCAATAACAAGAGCAAATATACTAAAAGAACACAATATAGATTTTGTACAAGATGGTGGAAATTTTGACGAAGATAGTATAACTACAAAAGACCCAAAAGAGTTTGTTAAACTTGCTACAAAAGGTAAGTTTGATGAGTTATACACAAAGTTTACTTGTGATGATATGCCCCTTCTTGTATCTGATACGGTTGTAACTTCAAATGGGGAACTTTTAAGAAAACCAAAAGATAAAAAAGATGCAAGAAGGATGTTGAAATTACAAAGCAACAATGAAGTTAGTATAATAACTTGTATGATATTTAAATCGCTTGATACTTATATATTTGACATCTCTACTACAATTTATCATTTTGAAGAGTTTGATAAAGAGGAACTGGAAGATTATATAAATAGTGGTGAGTGTTTTGGTAAAGCAGGGGCTATTATGGTTGAGGGATTTTGTAAATCGTATATAAAAAGTGTAGATGGATACGAGTCTACAGCTATGGGACTTTGTATAGAGAAACTTATACCTTATTTGTAGTCCAATACCACAATAAGTTTTACTTAAGATTAACAAAGAAATTACGCGTGACAAGAAGATAAAGAGCCATTTATTAATACATTTTAATCTGAAGATATATAAAAACTTGTTTGCTAGAAAAGCTATTTCCTTTAATCTTAA
>JAYEPD010000069.1:7403-13294 GCA_034723675.1 Campylobacterota bacterium | reverse complement strand
GAGCTATCGCTAACTTTACTGATGTTGCTAAAACATTTACAGGTATTATTCAAGCATTTGAAGTATACGCTGACAAAATGAAAGAAGTTGATCTTAAAATCTATGTAAGACGTGGTGGACCAAACTATGAAAAAGGTTTAAAAGACATTAAAGAGGCAGCAGATAGATTAGGACTTTATATAGAAGTTTATGGACCAGAAACACATGTTACTGACATTGTTAGAATGGCATTAGAGAAGTAAGGAATAAATATGACACAATTATATACAAAATCAACACAAGCTATTTTTTGGAATAACAATAAAACTGCAATCCAAAGAATGTTAGATTATGATTACACAATCAAAAGAGATACACCGTCTGTTGCTGCTATAGTTGCACCTACAAGTGGTAATAAATTTGATAAGTTCTTTTTTGGACCAGATGAGGTTATGATTCCATTGTTTAAAACAACTGCTGAAGCAAAAGCAGCTTGTCCTACAGCGGATGTATTATTAAACTTTGCATCTTTTAGAACAGCTTATGATGTAACTATGGAAGCACTTGAAATTGGTGGTTTCTCATCTATGATGATTACAGCTGAAGGTATCCCTGAAAGATTAGCTAGAAAAATGAACCAAACTGCAAGAGAAAAAAATGTAGTTGTAATTGGACCTGCTACTGTTGGTGCTATTACTCCAGGTGCATTTAAAGTTGCTAATATTGGTGGAACTATTACAAATATTGTTAATTCTAAGTTACACAGAGCTGGTTCTTGTGGACTTGTTACAAGGTCAGGTGGATTATTTAATGAGTTAAGTAACATCATCTCTATCAATGCAGATGGTATTGCTGAAGGTGTTGCTATTGGTGGAGATAGATTTGTTGGATCTGTATTTATTGATAACTTACTTAGAATGGAAAAAAATCCAGATGTAAAATATATGTTACTTCTTGGTGAAGTTGGTGGTACTGAAGAGTATAAAGTAATTGAAGCTATTAAATCTGGTCAAATTACTAAGCCAGTTATTGCATGGTGTATTGGTACTATTGCTAAGTATTATGATAGTGGTGTTCAATTTGGTCACGCAGGTGCATCTGCAAATGCAGAGTCTGAAACAGCTGAGTACAAAAACAAAGCTATGGCAGAAGCTGGTATACATGTACCTAATTCATTTAATGATATCCCTGCTAAAATCAAAGAGGTATTTGAATCATTAAAGCTTCCAGCTATCCCTGAACCAGATATGAATGTATGTCCAACTGTAAGAAGAAGTAAAGAGTTTATCTGTACTATCTCTGATGATAGAGGTGATGAGGCAACTTATGCAGGATTCCCAATCTCTTCTGTTGCTACTCCTGATACAGGTAAAGGTATCGGTGATGTTGTATCACTTCTATGGTTCAAAAAACAATATCCAAAATGGGCTACAGATTTTATAGAAACTGTTATGAAAACTGTTGCAGATCACGGTCCTGCTGTAAGTGGAGCTCATAATGCTAAAGTAACAGCACGTGCTGGTAAATCTGTTGTTGAGTCACTTGTAACTGGTTTATTAACAATTGGTCCAAGATTTGGTGGTGCTATTGATGGTGCTGCTGAACATTTCAAATATGCAGATGACAATGGATTAAATCCAAAAGAGTTCTTAGGTCATATGAAGAAGCAAGGTATACCAATTCCAGGTATTGGACATAGAATTAAGTCTTTAAAGAACCCTGATTTAAGAGTTACAGGTCTTATGAACTATGCTGCTGAGCATTTCCCAGCTACTCCACTTTTAGATTATGCAAGAACTGTTGAAGCTCTTACTACATCTAAAAAAGAGAACCTTATCTTAAATGTTGATGGTACTATTGGTATCCTTATGGTAGATATGTGGAGAGCATTAGGTTATACAGAAGATGAAATCAATGAGTTTATATCAAGTGGTACATTAAATGCATTTTTTATCGTTGGTAGATCTATAGGATTTATCGGTCATATCTTAGATGAGAAAAGACTTGCTATGCCTATGTATAGACATCCAATGGATGATATCTTATATGATGTACAAAAAGCAGAGAAGGTTTAAAACTACTACTTAAAAAACTAAATTTTTTTAGGTGAAAGATTTAACCTCTTTTATAAAAGTATAAAAAGCCATCCTATTTTTAGGGTGGCTTTTTTCTTTAAATATAAATAATAGATATCTTAAAACTAGTAAATAAGTGAATCTTTGTTATCATTACACATACTTTATACACATGAGGATAAAATATTTAATGGTAAATTACACTAAATGATACAACTAACTAACATATCAAAAAACTTCGGAACACAAGAACTATTTTCAAATCTTAACTTTAGAATGAATCAGGGTCAAAGAGTAGGGCTCGTTGGAAGAAATGGAAGTGGTAAATCAACTTTATTTAAAATCATACTAGAAGAGGAATTTTATGACGATGGGGAGTTAAGTATCCCTAAAAATTATAAAATAGGAGCCTTAAAACAGCATTTAGAATTTAGTGAAGATACTATAACTGATGAAGTAGCTTTAAGTTTAGCAGATGATGATAAGTTCAGTATATACAAAGTTGAAAAAGTATTATTTGGTCTTGGATTTACAAAAGATGATTTAGAGAAATCACCATCATCTTTTTCTGGTGGTTATCAGATACGATTAAACTTAGCCAAACTTATAATAACTGAGCCAAATTTACTTTTGTTAGATGAACCAACAAACTACCTTGATATTGTATCTTTACGGTGGTTAAAAAATTTTTTGATAAATTTTGATGGGGAAGTATTGCTTATAACACACGATAGAGATTTTATGGATGCTGTTTCGACACATACTATGGGTCTAAATAGAAAAAGTTTAAGTATCATAGAAGGTGGTACTAGAAAATTTTATGAACAATTAAAAAGTGAAGATGAATTACATGAAAAACAAAAGGCTTCTCAAGATAGAAAAGTAAAAGAACTTGAAGATTTCATAGCTAAAAATAAAGCAAGAGCTTCAACTGCTGCTCAAGCACAATCAAAAGTAAAATTATTAGAGAAAATGGAGATAATTGATACATTAGAATCTGAAAACAGATTAAAATTTGATTTCAATTTTAAAGAAACACCAGCTAAAGTTTTACTTGATATAAAGGATATATCTTTTGGTTATAAAAAAGAAAATTTATTATTCAAAAATATATCATTTACCCTTAATAAAGGTGAGGTATTAGGTATCATTGGTAAAAATGGTAAAGGTAAATCAACTTTATTAAATACTTTATCTGGTGAACTAAAACAGTTAAGTGGAAGTGTTGATTTTCACAGGCACACCTCTTTTGGACATTTTGGTCAAACAAACATATCTCATCTTAATCCAAAAAATAATATTATGGATGAAATTTATCTAGGAAATGAAAAATTACCAGAAGCTAGTATACGAAATATATGTGGTTCGATGATGTTTACAGGCGATAGTGCCAAAAAATCAATCTCTTTACTTTCAGGTGGTGAAAAAAGTCGTGTAATGTTAGGACAAATAATAGCAAGAGAAGTAAACCTTTTGTTTTTAGATGAGCCAACAAATCATCTTGATATGGAATCAATAGATGCTTTAACAACAGCAATTAAAAACTTTAAAGGTTCAGTAGTTATAGTAACTCATAGTGAAGAGTTACTAAGAGAAGTTTGTCATAGACTTATAGTTTTTAATAAAAATGGTGCAGATATGTTTGATGGTACATATGATGAATTTTTAAGTAAAATTGGTTGGGATGAAGAATCTAATGAAAATGTTGAAGAAAAAATAGTAAAAGAAGATACAAAAGTAAATAAAAAAGAGAATAAAAAATTAAGAAGTTCAATAATTACTGAACGAAATAAGCTAACATCTCCATTAAAAAAAGTTGTTGAAAAATTAGAGGTAAAAATAATTGAAAATGAAGATTTGATCGAAAATTATCACAAAGAGTTAATAGAGGTATCAAATAAAAATGACAATAGTAAAGTTATAGAGTTGTCATCTATTGTAAGAAAACTAGAGATAGAGGTTGAAGAAAACTTTGAGTTATTAGAAGTTAAACAAACAGAACTTGATGATATAATAGAAGAATACGATATGAAATTGGAGGGACTATAATATGACATTTGAACAACTAAATCTATCAAAACAGATATTAAAAACATTAGATAAAAATGACTTTGTAGAGGCAACAGAAATACAAGAAAAAGTTATCCCTTTAGTTTTAAATGGTTCTGATGTTATGGGAAAAGCACGAACAAGTAGTGGTAAAACAGCTAGTTTTGTACTTCCTATACTTGAAGATTATATAAAACAACCAATTGCAACATCAAAAAAAATAAAAAGAAAAATCAAAGCACTTATATTAACGCCTACACGAGAGTTAACTATACAAGTTGCTGATGTATTTAAAACATTTAGTGAGTTTTTACCATATTATCCAAAGGTTGTTACCATTATAGGAGGAGAAGATATATCAAAACAACTCATTGAGATACAAAAAGGTTGTGATATAGTTGTTGCTACTTCTGGAAGATTAATAGATATTGTTGATAAAAAGCAGATAAACTTAGGTGAAGTAAAGTACTTTGTACTTGATGAAGCTGATAAGATGCTTGATATTGGTTTTAGTGAAGAGTTGGACAAGATTTTGACTATATTGCCAACAAAAAGACAAAACTTACTTTTTTCTGCGACTTATCCCCAAAAGATAGTTGATATTTGCTCAAAAATAACTAAAAATAGTATAAAAGTTACAATTGAAAAAGAATCTAAAATTACTTTAGATATAAAACAAAGAGCAATTTTAGTAAATAAAGTAGAAAGAAGTTTATTGTTACAAGATTTAATAAGAAAAAATAGTTGGGATAGAGTTCTTGTCTTTATGTCAAATAAAAGAGCAACGGATAATATTGCAAACAAGTTTAGAAAGTTTGGATTTTTAGCACAATCTTTTCACGGGGATTTAGAACAAGATGAGAGAAACCTAACTCTTCAAGAGTTTAAAGATAAAAAGATAAAGATACTGTTTTCAACGGATATTGCAAGTAGGGGACTTCATATAGATGATATATCTTGTGTAATAAATTTTGATTTACCTAGAGGTGCTGATGATTATATTCATAGAATAGGAAGAACAGGAAGATCTGGAAAAAAAGGTGTTGCAATATCGTTTTTATTTGGTGAAAATTTAGAACACTTTAAACTTATTGAAAAACGGTGTGAATTAGATATAAAAAAAGAGGAGTTAGAGAAGTTTAAATTTACTGATAATATTCAAAAAACACAAAAAGGTAAAGCACCTGTAAAAGGTAAAAGAAAAAGTAAAAAAGACAAACTTAGAGAATTAAATTTAAATTAGTAGATGTTTTATAAAAACAATAAAAAATTATCTCAAAAATACACATTGACTAGGGCATTTTCGTTAATAGAGTTGATTTTTGTTGTTGCTATAATATCTGTAATTATATCTCAATCTATACCAAACTACAAAACATCAAAGTTAAATAGTGCAGCAAATAAGATGATTCTGTACTTAAACTACACAAGATATATAACCCATATAGATAATAAACATAATATAAATGATGAAGAGTGGTTTATGAAAAGGTGGACATTAAAATTTCAAAATTGTAGTGCAGATATTGGTGGTTTGTATTATGTTGTGTATAGTGATATGAGTGGTAATACAGCACATTTTAAAAAAGAGGATTGTTTAAAAGACCCTCTTACGAATAAATACTTGTATTCAGGTTCGTCTTGTGATACAAGTTCAAATGAAAATAAATATATACAACTTACAAAAGAGTATGATATACAAAGGGTAGAGCTTAGTTGTAATAGTACAAGTAGCATAGGTCAAATAAGTTTTGGATATGATGGAAAAATATATTCAAAGTTATCTAG
>JAYEPD010000069.1:1730-7303 GCA_034723675.1 Campylobacterota bacterium | reverse complement strand
GTAAGATTAACAAAAGATGAGATAATACCAACTTTTGGTACAAGAGAAGTATTGTTTAATTTTCCTCAATTTGCTTTATTTGATAAAAAAAATCCTACAATTGCATTTCCAAACCCTTTTTATCAGATATATGAGGGTGCAGCAATTGCAAGTCGTGCTAAAACTATACATATGAATATGACTAAAGAAAACAATTTTATAGTAAGTTTAACCCAACAGCAGATGGAAGAGGTTGATTTAGTTATATTAAATTATCCAAATAATCCAACCAGTGCTGATATTTCAAAAAATGAATTGATTTTATGGGTTAAAAATGCTATTAAATATGATTTTATACTTATAAATGACGAGTGCTATAGTGAGTTATATTTTGATGAAGATAATAAACCAATATCACTTTTAGAAGTTTGTGAAGAGGCTGGTAATGGTGAATTTAAAAACTGTTTAGTATTAAATTCAATATCAAAAAGAAGTTCAGCACCAGGTCTGAGAAGTGGATTTATAGCAGGAGATAAAAATATATTAAAGCAGTATATGAAATATCGTACATATGTTGGTTGTGCATTGCCTTTGCCTTTACAAAAAACAGCTGCAATTGCATGGAATGATGAGAAGCATGTGGAAGAGTTTAGAGAGATTTATAAAGAAAATTTTGAAATTGCAAAAGATATTTTGGATATAGAGATACCAAATTCAACTTTTTATATATGGCTAGAAGTACAAGATGAACTAAAATTTACAAAAGAGTTATATGAACAATATAACATCAAAGTATTACCAGGTAGTTTTTTAGGACGAAATGGTATAGGGAAAAATTATGTAAGAATTGCACTTGTAGAAACTGCTTTAAAAACAAAAGAGATATTAGGGAGACTTAAAGAGTTTATGACTGGATATAAAGGATGATAAATATGGAACAAAAAGATATGCATGAGGCTAGGACTAATCCTGAATTTTTAGCTTATTTAGATGATACAGAGACAAAAGCAAGGGATACACAAGATATATCAAAACTTTATGAAGTGCTTGATACACTTCTTGTTTTAGATATAGATGAACAAAGAGTCCATAGTGTATATGAAGAGATACTAAAAGTATCATTTGATAAGATTGAAGATAGATTAAAAGATGAAAAGAAATTAAGTTTAGATGATGAAGATATTTATTTTATTAGAAGTTTTTATGAACATGCTATTGAAAAATGGAGTGTATCAAACTTTAAAGGTGCAAAAGAACTATTTTTTATACTTACACAAATAGTTGAAGATACTGTTTTATTAGAATCTTTAAATGTACATTTAATAGCAACAGCAAAAGAATATGATATGGATATTTTTTATGAAGAAAAAGTTGTACATGACTATACACCATCTGAAGATAAGTATGGGTATTTTATAACACATTTTAAGTTTGATACAAAAGAGTATCTTGATAATAATAGTGATCTTCTTGCTGAACAGTTTAATTTACTAAAACATCTGTTAAGTTAATATATGAAAGTACATTTTATTGGGATTGGTGGTATTGGTCTATCTGCATTAGCAAGATTTATGCAGTATAGTGGTCATGAAGTTAGTGGATCTGATATAAAAGAGAGTCCTATAACTCAAAAATTAAAAGATGAGGGTATAAAAGTATCAATACCACAAACAAAATCATCAATTGTAGGACAAGACTTAGTTATATATAGTGCTGCAGTTTTAAATGATAATATAGAGATTTTAGAAGCAAAAGAGCAAGAGTTGTTACTACTACCTAGAAAAGAAGCATTGAGTATAATAATGCAAAAAACAAAAAATTATTGTATATGTGCAGCTCATGGTAAAAGTACTACTACTGCAATATTAAGTTCGATATTACAAAGTTCCGCAATTATAGGGGCTATAAGTAAAGAGTTTGATTCAAACTTTAGATATATCGATGAGGTTTTAGCATTTGAAGCAGATGAAAGTGATGAAAGTTTTATCTTATCTCATCCTTATTGTTCAATTGTACTAAATACAGAGCCTGAACATATGGAATATTATAATTATGATGAAAAAAGATTTTATGATGCATATCAAAAGTTTTTGGATATTGCAAAATTAAGAGTTATAAATGCAGAAGATGAGTATTTAAAAAACTATAAAGGGTATGCTATAAGGCTATATCCTTCTAAAGATATAAATAAAATTGAATTTATATTAAAAGATGATGAGCCATATACAAGATTTAGTTTAAAAGAGTATGGTTTTTTTGAAGTATGGGGGTTTGGAGTACATATTGCGATTGATGCATCTTGTGCTATTTTAGCAGCAGCTGCAACTATGAATATTGAGACGATAAAAGAAAATCTTAAAAATTATAAAGGTATTAAAAAAAGATTTGATATAGTTCAAAAATATAAAAACTTTATAGTTATAGATGATTATGCTCATCATCCTACAGAGATAAAAGCTACACTTGAATCAGTAAAATTATACAAAAGTCAAAAAGGCTTATCTAAAACTATTGTAATATGGCAACCACATAAATATAGTCGAACAATAGATAATCTTGAAGCCTTTAAAGAATGCTTTAAAGGGTGTGATGAGCTTATAATACTACCTGTATGGACAGTTGCAGAAGAGATAAAATATATAGATTTTACAAATGAATTTACAAATTATAATACAACTCTTTGTACAAATATAAATACACAAGATGGGAAGATAGAGATTATGGAAAATGGAAAGATTTTAAAAACTATAGAGGATGGTTTAGTTTTAGGAGTTGGTGCTGGTGATATAACATATCAGCTTAGATATTAAATGAATTTTATAGATAAGTGTTATAAGTGATTTTATAATATAATCTAAAATAAACTTAAAGAGGAAAATAGATGACAATTGATAATTCAACAGTAGATAAGTTAGCAAAACTATCATCTCTTACAATAGATGATGATAAAAAAGAGGGTATAGCAAAAGAGTTAGCAGAGATAGTGACATTTGTAGAAAATCTAAATGAGATAGATGTAAGTCATGTTGATGCTACTTTCACAACAATAGAAGGTGGACAACCTTTAAGAGAAGATATCTCTTTTAAAGAAAATGGTTTATCTGATAAGATTATGGCAAATGCTCCTAGAAGTGAAGATAATCATTTTATAGTACCAACAATAATAGAGTAAAAAATGATAACAATTTATGGAATAAAAACTTGTAATACAGTACGAAAAGCTATAAAGTTTTGTAAAGACAATGACTTAGAGCATACATTTATAGATTTTAGAGCTAATCCTCTTGATGATGAAAAAGTTAAATATTTTGCATCTAAAGTTGATATAAACATATTATTTAACAATCGTGGAACAAAATATAAAGATTTAGGTTTAAAAGATTTAAATTTAGATGAAGATGGAAAACTTGAATGGTTATGTAAAGAAAATATGCTTTTAAAAAGACCAGTTGTAGAATACAATAATGATAAAGTTTTAATATCTTTTAATGAAGATTTTTATAAAGAAGAACTTTTATAAAATAAGAATATAGTAGGCTTTATAAGTAATTACCTACTAATATTTTAAACTAAATACTATTTAGCACCTGTCATAACGCCGTGATAGTTACCTGTAGCTTCTTTTGAACCACCCATGTTTCCTGTTGCAATCATTATAACAATTACAGCAACAAAAGCTATTCCAATCCATTTTACTACTTTTGAAGAATCCATATTACATTACCTCCTTTGCAGTTATTCCAAGTACTTTTAGCCCTGTTCTTATTGATAATGCTACCATACTTAAAACTTTTAAGTACTGATTTTGTTGTTCTAATCCTATTATTTTATGTTCATTATAGAATTTATGCACCATAGCACTTAAACTATGTAAATAGTCTGTTATTTTTTGCATATCTCTTTTGTCAAATGCTTCATTTAAAATAGTACTTAAAAGAAGTGCTTCATATACTAAATCTTTAGCATCTTGATTTATATCATCTATTGATGAATCTTTTACATCTTCAACATTTAGTTCTGCTTTTTTGAAAAGCTGGTTGATTCTTGCATGTGCATAGTTGATGTAAAATACAGGATTACTAGAATCATTGTTTTTTAATAGATCAATATCAAACTCTAAGTGAGTATCACTCTTCTTTGTTAAAAATACAAATCGTAATGAATCAGCACCAATCTCTTCAACAATATCACTCATAAGTATAACAGTACCAGCTCTTTTACTCATCTTATATGGTTGTCCACCTTGAAGTAAAGCAACCATTTGAGAAAGTAAAATCTCTAATTTAGATGAATCATTTCCTAAAAACTCAATAGCAGCATTTACTCTTTTGATGTAACCATGGTGATCAGCACCCCAAATATTGATATATCTATCATATGTTCTATCATATTTATCTTTATGGTAAATAATATCTCCAGCTAAGTATGTAGGTATTCCATTTTCCCTTACAACTACTCTATCAGAGTCATCACCATGATCAGTTGATCTAATAAAATCTTTGCCATCTTTATTGTATATACTTCCATTTGCTTCTAAAACAGCTTTTGTTTCATCCCAGTTTTTATATAAAGATTTTTCGCTTACAAAACTATCAAACTCGACACCTAAATCAGATAAATCACTTTTAATAAGTGCTAAAATTTCATCTTTTGCAAACTGTGCTAGTTCATCATCTCTACTTGCGTCTTCAAATACTGAAGCTCCAAACTTTTCTTCGCAAAGCTTTGCAATATCAAAAAGGTAATCACCTCTATAATATTTTTCAGGGTACTCAACAGGTACTTTTAAAATAGTTTCACGACCAGCAAGATATGTAGACAATCCAAGAAGACCCATCTGAGCTCCTGCGTCATTTACATAATATTCTGCTGTAATATCATATCCTAAGTATCTTCCAACTTTTAATAACGCATCACCAAAAACAGCCCCTCTAGCATGACCTATGTGAAGTGGTCCTGTTGGATTTGCACTTACAAATTCTAATAATATTGATTGATTTTTATTTTCACCTTTTGCAAAGTTTTCTTGTAAATCTAAAGCATTGTTAACTTGTGATGTTAAGAATGTATTTGAAAGTTTAAAGTTAACAAATCCTTTTACAGAAGTAACCTCCTCAAATATTTCACTTTGAGAAAACTTCGAAGCTAACTCTTCAGCAATCATCATAGGGTTTTTCCGTAATTCTTTTGCCATTGAAAATGCAACTGGTGTTGCAAAATGACCAAGAGATATATCTTTTGGTTTTTCTAAAACAACTGACTTTTCTAAAACATCTTCTATATGTTTTTTTACAATATTTTGCACTCTTTAATACTCTTTGTTAAACAGTAGTTTTTGTAGTTGCATCAGTAGAAGTTGTAGTGTTAGTAGTAGCTTCTGTTGAAGCTTTTGCAACTTTTTCTTCTTCTATTTTTTTATCATTAGTTGTCATAGTTGTAGGCTCATCTTCTTTAATAGCACCTTTAAAATCTTTGATACCTTTTCCAAGTCCTTTTGCTAACTCAGGTATCTTTTTACCTCCAAATAACAATACAACAACAGCAACGATAATAAATAGTTCTATTCCACTAGGCATACCCATAGTAATTTCCTT
>JAYEPD010000069.1:0-1630 GCA_034723675.1 Campylobacterota bacterium | reverse complement strand
TTACCTGAGGTTGAAGCTATAAGTATCTCTGCTCTATTTGAGGCAGAAAAGGAAGGATTTCATGTAATACCAAATGCTGAAGCTGTAAATAAAACAATGAATAGAAAAAATATCAGAGTATTTGCATGTGAAGAGTTGCAACTACCAGCATCTAAGTATGAATTTGTTACTACTTTTGAAGGTTTAGAGTCTGCTGCAAATAATATCGGTTTTCCATGCGTTATCAAGCCTGTTATGAGTAGTAGTGGTCATGGACAAAGTATCGCTAAAACTGCATCTGATTTACCAGCATCTTGGGAGTTAGCAAAAGAGGCTCGTGGTGATGCTAGTGAGCTTATAGTTGAAGAGTTTATCACATTTGATTATGAGATTACACTTTTAACTGTTAGAAATGAAACTGGTACTACATTTTGTGAGCCTATTGGACATATTCAAAAAGATGGTGACTATATCTTCTCATGGCAACCAATGAATATGAGCGAAACTGCAAAGCAAAAAGCTATCGATGTAGCACAAAAGATCACTGATGGACTTGGTGGTAGAGGTCTTTTTGGTGTTGAGCTTTTTGTAAAAGGTGATGATGTTTATTTTTCAGAAGTAAGTCCGCGACCACACGATACAGGAATGGTAACCATGATAACACAGTCTCAACCACAATTTGCACTTCATATAAGAGCAGTATTAGGTTTACCACTTGATTATATCAATTATGGATGTGGTGCAAGTGCAGCTTATAAATCTACTACAGATACATTTACTCCAGAATTAAATATAGACCCAAGTATATTTACATCAAATTCATTTGTAAGAGTATTTGGAAAACCACAAACACATCTTGGAAGAAGAATGGCAGTTGCATTAACTTTTGATAAAGACTCAAGTGAAAAAGCACTAGAAAATGCAAAAGAGTTAATAAGTAAAATTAGTGAGTAAATTTTAGTGAATTTGTTATTTTTGTAGTGAATAAGTGTATAAAATGACATATTTGTTAATTAATAAATAGTTATATGAATAGGAGTAGATAAATTGTATTCACCAGAAGCATTTAAAATTACAGATGAAAATATTATAGAAAATTTTATAGCAAAAAATCCATTTGCAATTTTAACATCAGAACAAAATGGAAAAATAGAAGTTACACACCTTCCAATCAATAGATTCAAAGATGGTAAACTATATGGACATTTAGCTAAGGCTAATATTCACTCAAATATTAATGAGACAAAAGAAGTTTGTTTTATTTTTAATGGAGCACATGCTTATATCTCTCCAACATATTATGAAACAAGTTTTAATGTTCCAACTTGGAACTATAGTGCTGTACATATTTATGGAAATATAAAATATATTGACGATGATGAAAAAATATGGGAACTGCTCAACGAAACAACAGAAATATATGAAGGTCAAAATGGCTGGAAGCTACCTCAAGAGGATAAGTTTAAAGATTTAACAAAATTTTTAAGATTTTTTGAAATCAAAGTTACTAATATTGAGGCTAAATTCAAATTTAACCAAAATAAATCTAACGAAGATATAGAAAAAGTGATACAAAGTCTAAAAGATAATGGACAAATAGAAACAGCTAATTTTATGGAACATATAACAAATCAGTGAAGAAGAAACAAGG
>JAYEPD010000068.1:0-2717 GCA_034723675.1 Campylobacterota bacterium | reverse complement strand
GGTAGCTAAAGTTTTTAAACAATAATATTTTGATATAATCTTTAAAAATTTTAAAGGTTTATGATGAAACAGTTTTTTAGATATATATTTGTAGGTGCATTAGCACTTATACCATTGCTTATTGTTATTCAACTGATATTTTGGGTCAATGAACTAAGCACAGATCTATTTGTATTTGTCTCATCATATACAAATAGTACAACATATACTCTTATATTATTTATAGTGATTACTCTTCTACTTGCTGCTGTTGGTTCATCTATTGAAAAAGCGGGTAAATCTTTTCTTGTATCAACTATTGATAAAGTTTTAGCAAAAGTACCTACAATCAACACTGTTTATTCAATTTTAAAAAAGATAACTGCACTTTTTACACCAAATAATAAGGATGAAAAAAAAGAGGTAGTTCTTGTAGAGTATCCTAAAGCAGACTTATGGGTACCTGCATATGTTCTAAGTAAACATGAAGATGTTTTAGTTTTATTTGTACCTACAAGTCCAAACCCTACAAGTGGTTACACAGTTATAGTACATAAAGAAAAGATAAAAACTACAACACTTACTGTTGGTGAAGCTAGTCAATTTATAGTAAGTATGGGTGCAGATTTTATAAAAAAAGATGAGATAACAAATATAATCTATAAAGATTTAAAAGATAAAGAGGATAATAAAATATGATAGATATAAAACTATTACAAAAAGATTTTCAAGGTGTATCACAAGCACTTTTAAAAAAAGGTGTAGATGATGCACTTTTAGATAACTTAAAACAACTTAGTGAAAATACAAAACAAAAAAGACAAGATATGGAAGCTTTACAAGCTGAACAAAAAAATTTATCATCACAGTTTGGAGCTTATAAAAAAGAGGGAAAAGATATATCAGAGCTAAAAGCTCAAATTGATGAACTTAAAAAAACAAAATCAACTTATGAAGATGAAGTTCGAGTCTTAGAAGAAGAGATAAGTTCAATAGCAATGGGGATACCAAATATTCCAGATGAGTCTGTACCTTTAGGGGTAGATGAGAGTGAAAATGTAGTATTATCTACAATTGGAGAAAAGCCAACATTTTCATATGAACCTAAAGAGCATTGGGATTTAGGTGAAGCAAATGGAATGATCGATTTTACAAGAGGTGTTAAACTGGCAAAAAGTAGATTTGCAGCTTTAAAAGGTCAAGGTGCTAGACTTGAACGAGCTTTAATCAACTACTTTTTGGACTTCAATCGTGAACGAGGTTTTGAAGAGTGGTATGTACCTTTTATGGCAAATACAAATACTTTAGAAGGAACTGGTCAGTTACCAAAGTTTGGAGATGATTTATTTAAAATAGAGGGTGAGGACTTATATCTTATCCCAACAGCAGAAGTTTGTCTTACAAACCTTTATAATGATGAGATAATATCAAAAGATGAGTTACCACTACTTCTTACATCATATACTCCATGTTTTAGAAAAGAAGCAGGAAGTGCAGGGCGTGATACAAGAGGACTTATAAGACAACATCAGTTTGATAAAGTTGAGATGGTAGCTATAACTACACCTGAACAATCAAATGAAGTATTTGAAAAGATGGTAAATTGTGCTAGTGATCTACTTACTTCACTTGGTCTTTGTCATCAAAAAGTACAATTATGTACAGGAGACTTAGGTTTTAGTGCCTCAACTACAATAGATCTTGAAGTTTGGTTACCAGGGCAAAACACATTTAGAGAGATAAGTTCGATATCTAATACTTGTGAATTTCAAGCAAGAAGAGCTAAAATAAGATATAAAGATGGTAAGAAAAATATCCTTTGTCATACTTTAAATGGTTCTAGTTTAGCAGTTGGAAGAACTTTGGTTGCTATAATGGAAAATTATCAAAATGAAGATGGAACTATAACTATTCCCGATGTTTTGAAAAAATATATGTAAATAATAAATAAAATGATAAAAAAAATAATTGGAATATTCATAGCAGTAGTGTTTTTACTAATAAAAAAGATATTTGTTAGAGAAAACAGAGTACCACATAAAATTATGGATAGTTTAGCCAATAAACTACACTCAATGTTTATTTTTACATCACTTCCTATGCTTTATCTATTGTGGTTTGATATTTACATAAACTCTTATTCTTTAAATAGTTTTATATATCTAACATTGTTTTTGCAGTTTGTAATGATCATTAGATATTTCAATCCAGAGATGATAAAAGAGAAAAAACTACAATCTAATATTATAAAAAAAATAAGTAAAGTATTCTTGATAATATTTATTTTAAATTGGATATTTTTCTCTTTTCTTTTTGCATTGTCATTCTTTATTATATCTATTGTAAATTATGGATTTTATGTCTTTATTATAAATCAAATTAACAAACAAAAAGAGCAAGAGGAGTTTAAAAAACAATTTGGAGAGGGAAATTATTCAAAGCAAGATATAGTTAAAAAACATATATTAAATCTATTTGATGCTGATTTAGATATCAATAACTTAACAAAAAGTGATGTTAAAAAACAGTATAGAACAATGGCAAAAAAGTACCACCCTGATGTTTACAAAGGTGATGAAAAAGATAAATTTGCATCTATTAATCTATCTTATCAATTTTTACTTGATTTAGTAAAATAATATAGATTTGTAGTTTCAGGTATGAATGGAAATATACAAGCTACAAATTCAACTTATATTTATGAAGATAAAGAGTATACGGGTGCTTTATTTAGTATA
>JAYEPD010000067.1:0-2730 GCA_034723675.1 Campylobacterota bacterium | reverse complement strand
CCTTTTCATTGTGAACTTTAATTGTTTTATGTTTTTTTATATATTGCTGCTCTGCTTGAGTTAGTATTAATGAATTTTGATTATTTAGATTTGATATAGATTCATCGGCAAATATTATATTTGAGAATAAGATAAAAATTAAAAAAAGAGATTGTTTCATTTTGTTTCCTGTAATTGTTAATTAAGGGAACCTCTAAAAATTAATATTATGAATGTATTAATTTTTAGAGGTTCCCTTAACAGTATTATAACTAATAAATCTAATAATTTAAAATATAGATAACCCTGTTTTAGTAGTAAATAATTCTAATGCTTTAGTTCCACAAAGAGAATTGCCCCAACTATTAAGTCCTGGACTAAAAACTGATACACTTAAAAGTTTTGGTACAATAGCAACTATACCACCACCAACTCCACTTTTACCAGGAAGTCCTACATGAAAAGCAAAATCACCACTTGCATCATAGTGCCCACAAGTAAGCATAACAGCATTTATTCTTTTTGCTTGAGATTGAGTTATAAACCTTTTATTTGTAATAGGGTCTAGTCCATGATTTGCTAAAAAAAGCATAGCACGAGACAGCTCTTTTGTACTCATGGTTATAGAACATTGTTTAAAATATGTTTTTAATACATCATCTGTGTTGTTGTCAATGTTATCAAAACTTTTCATTAAATTTGCTAATGCTATATTTCTAAATCCATGGTTATATTCAGAATGGCATACCTCTTGATCAAAAGATATATTTGGCTCATCACTTATCTCCTTAATAAACTCAAGTATATTATTAAATGTATTATTTGTAGTTTTATACTGACTTAAAAGAGTATCTGTGACTACTATTGCACCTGGATTTATAAATGGATTTCTAGGTATTCCTGATTCATATTCTAATTGAACCAATGAATTAAAAGGGTTTCCTGATGGTTCTATACCTACTTTTTTATATAAACTTTTTCTATATATCTTTAATGATTTTGTAAAAGTAAATACTTTAGATATACTTTGTATAGAAAATTTTTCATCACTACAGCCTATATGGTAACTTGAACCATCAAATAAGTTGATACTCATTGCAAATTGTTTAGGTTCAACACTTGCCAATGCTGGTATATAATCTGCAACTTTACCTTCATCTAAATATGGTTTAATTTCATTATATATCTCTTCTAATATTTTTGGATAATTTATCATAATCTTATTGTACTATTTATTTTATAAAAACTTTTAAAAGTATTTGATATAGAAAAATTTTGTGAATACTCATAAGCATTTTGACTTAAGTTCTCTAATGATATTTTTCCCTCTTCTATATCGACTAAAGTATTTACCCATAGTCCTAAATCATCTATATCACAAATAAATCCAACTTCCTTTTCACTACCACTTACAATACCCTGAGGTCCACCTTTTGTAGTAACTATAGTAGGAGTTCCTGATGCCATAGATTCTAATACAACTTGTCCTAAGGTATCAGTAGTAGATGGAAAAACAAAAATAGATGAACTTGCATAGATAGTTGAAAGCTCCTCTTTTTGCTTATGACCTAAGAATTTTATATTAAACTTTTCAAGTTCATCTTTATACTTTAAAAGATCTCCACTTCCAACTATTAAAAGATATGAATTTTTTTTCATACTTTTTTTATAAAACTCTTTCCATATATCAAATAACATATCTAAGTTCTTCTCTTTTGTAGCTCTACCAACATATAAAAACTTTAAAGCATCATTATCAATATTAGACTCATTCCATATACCATTATCTTTAAAATCTTTAGAAAAAGTATCAATATTTGTACCTGGTTGTAAAAAGTGTATATCTTTTTTTGGTATCTTTATATCATTTTCTATCACTTCTATATACTCTTTTGATCTTGTTATTATGGATTTAAAATCTTTATAAAAAAACTTTAAATATCTTTGTGTAATATCTTTGAAAAATTTTGATTTTGTATTTTTATAAATATACTCAGGAAAATCTGTATGGTATGTACCTACAAGTGGAATATTTAGCTTTTTGGCTATTCTTATACCAGATATCCCTACAAGACCAGGTGTTGAGATATGTATAACATCTGGATTAATCTCTTGCACTATTTTTTTCATTTTAAAATATGGAGGTATTACAAGATCCATATCTTTATAAAATGGCATTTTTATTTTAACAATTGGTTTTAATATCTTTACAGTATCTAATTTGTCACAATAATTTTTTGCTGTTGATGTAACTACATAAAACTCTTTATTATCTTTTTTTGCCTCTTTAGACATATCTTGTAGAAATCTTGATACTCCATTTGCATCACAAAAAGTATCACTGAAAAGTACAATTTTTATCTTTGAATTATTCATTTGATATTGTATCTATTTTTGATTACTTTTTGGTTATAAGCAATATCTAAAAACTAATTCTATATTTATTTAAATTATGTTTAACATAAAAAAAGGGTCGCTATTAGCGACCCTTTTTTATAATAAACTTTTATAATCTAATTGATTAACAAGCAGCTTTTGCAGCTTCTAAAGCTTCTTCATAGTTAGGCTCTGTTGTAATTTCAGGTACTACTTGCTTATAAGCAACTTTTCCATCTTTACCAACAACAAAGATAACTCTTGCTGTAATTCCTGCTAAAGGACCATCAGCTAATAATACACCATAAGCGTTAGCGAAATCTTTGTTTCTGAAATCTGAACAAACTTTTAAGTTTTCAATTCCAGCTGCTCCAC
>JAYEPD010000066.1:0-2738 GCA_034723675.1 Campylobacterota bacterium | reverse complement strand
CTATTATATATTTTATTTTTTCATACATCACTGGACATAACCTTAAATACTATTTTTTCTAAATTTTTTAAAAACTTTATTAAAATCAAGTTTAGGTTTACAAGTTGTATTTTCAAAATCATAAGTTTGGTTGAAAAAATCACCTTGCTTGTCATATTTACTATTTTCTAGCTTATAAATTTTTGACATAAGCTCATCAGGATAAACAAGTACATAATAGTTTACTTTCTCTTTCTCATAAATCTCAAACTTGTATTTTTCATCTCTTTTTGCAGTTGATTTACTGATAATCTCTACTATAATTTCAGGGGCTTTTGTAAGATAAGCATCGTTTGGTTCATCACATATCAAAACAACATCAGGTCTAAGAACAGTATCATCACTTATTTTATAATCAACTTCAAAAGCAACCATACAGTTTTCACACTCTTCAACTTGATTTGAAAGTTGAGCAACAATACGACTTCCAATATTTTGATGTTTAATCATAGGTGCTGGTGCCATAGCAAGTGGCATACCATCTATTAGTTCCCAGTCACCTTTCCACTGTTTATAATCAAAATATGTATAATGTTCTAATGCACACATAACAATACCTTTTTTGACTATTATATCAAACTTTTTTTAATGAGCCATTAGATTAGTGACTTTTAAGATCAGATTCTTCTAGTTTTACTCTTGAAGATACATGCGATTGTACTTTTTCTAAAGTATCAAGAGGTAAAGATATAAGACCTATTTCTGCTAATATAGCTTCTTCACCACCTATCATATCTTCACTTATAAATAGGTCTATATATGCAGCTTGTGATTTTATATAATTGTGTGAATTTTTTACATAAAAGTATAAACTTCTTGATATAGGATAAGCATTGCTCGCAATAGTTTCAGGAGTTGGTTCTATATTGTCAATAGTAACAGCACTTACCATATCATCATTTTCCATCAAAAAACTATAACCAAATATACCAACTGCACCTTTATCTTTAGTAAGTTTAGTTACTATTAAGTTGTCATTTTCTCCACTTGGAACATATACACCATCAGTTCTCACAACTCTGTAACCTTTAAGTCCTGCATCTCTATAAGCTTTTATCTCATTTGTTTGATACTCCAATACCATCTCTTCAAAAGCATCTCTTGTACCTGAACTCTTAGGTGGTCCATAGATTGTGATTTTTTTATTTGGTAGTTCTGGATTGATTTGATTCCAAGATGTGTAAGGGTTTTTAATGATAGAGTTTCCATCTTTTGATGGTACTTTAGCTGCAACTGCAAGAAGTATCTCGTGTTTTGTTATATTTAATTTCTCATTTTCTATTGACTGAGCCAATACAATACCATCATAACCAAACATAACTTCTGTTATATCAGATACACCATTTCTATCACAAGTATAAAACTCTTTTAAAGTCATTCTTCTACTTGCATTTGTTATATCAGGGCTATTTTCATCTGCTCCTGCACAAAAAAGTTTCATACCTCCACCTGTACCTGTTGATTCTACAACTGGCGTAGGGTATTTTGATACGCTTCCAAGCTCTTCAGCTACTGAACTTGAAAATGGATAAACAGTAGAAGATCCTACTATTTTTAACTGTTCTCTTGCCTCAAGTGATATTGAAGCTACTAATAGCAATGATGCCAATGCGATTTTTTTCATATTTTTCCTTTATTTTATAATATAATTTGAATTTAGTTTTTCATCATCAACAAACGAATAACTTTGTTTTATAGAACCATCAAGCTTAAAATTTAACATATCTCTCTTATCATTTAATCCAAAAGTTGTGACATCCATAAAACCATTAACACCTTTGATTGCTGCATATCTTACAGGTTCAAATGTTCCAGCGTATTTTTTAAACTTTTTGTTTACTTTTAAACACTCTTTACCATAAACTGTATCAGTAAATGAATAACCCCTTACACAACTATCATCTTTTGGTTTTTTACTTTTAAATATATCTTTAAACTCTATATCTTTCTTCATTTTCATCTTAAGTCTTAGTGCAGAGTTTTTCCCTAGTTTTACCCAAGAGATAGAACTCTCTTGTTTTTTTGCTACATATAAATTCCCTTTACTAAAATCATTTGCAGTATTAGCTACAAATAGATAAAGGTTTTTACTATTTTGTTTATCATAAGTATAAACAGTTTTATTATCAGGCATAACCAATATATTTGAGGCAAAAGTTCTCCCTAAACTATAGTGATTGATCACTTTTGCATCACCTTTTGTGTTGAGTATGATAGTTTCAAATCCCCATCCATATTTATAAGGATTTACTTTATTACTCTTATTTTTAAAGTACTTTTTATAGTTGTTTATAAACTCTTTACTATTTTTACTATCTATTAATCCATTTTGTGAAAATAGATATGTATTCCACGATGTTTTAAATCCATTTGATGGTTTATAGATACCATCAACAAGCCCTAGATCTACAGGTTGAGTATCGATAGCTTTTATCTGATTGTTTTCTAATTTTGTTTTAGTGATATAAATAGTACCTATTCCACTATTTTCTTCATAAAAACTAGATATTAAAAAGTCTTGTACCCTATCTTCATCCTCTGTATCTTTTAAACTTAACATACCATTTGAGCTTGAATTTTGGATGATGATAGCTTTATCAATCTCTATTATTGGATCATGTTTAAAGTCTGTCAATAATCCAAAGATATTTCGACCTATAACATCCCCACCTTTTGCCTCATAAACATTTGCATAAAGA
>JAYEPD010000065.1:0-2745 GCA_034723675.1 Campylobacterota bacterium | reverse complement strand
TATTTGCTGAAGAATTAATAACACCTATACCTACAAAACCCACATATAACTATGAAAAAGCACTCTTGGGACAAAAACTATTTTTTGATACTAGATTAAGTCATAACAATACTATATCATGTGCAAGTTGCCATTTTCTAGAAGATGGAGGAGATGATAATATTCCTGTTTCTTTTGGAATTGATGGCAAAAAAGGGACAAGAAACTCCCCTACAGTATTAAATGCCAGATATAATGCTACTCAATTTTGGGATGGTAGTGCAAAAGATTTACAAGAGCAGGCAAAAGGTCCTATCCACAATCCAGTAGAGATGGGATCAAACTTCAAAGAGATAATTTCTAAACTCAATAAAGATGAAAAATATAGAGAAATGTTTGGATTGTTATATAGTGAAGGGATTACAGAGTTTAGTATCACAGATGCTATTTCTGAATTCGAGAAAACTTTAACAACTCCAAATTCAAGGTTTGATCAATATTTAAGAGGAGATAAAGATGCAATTACTAAAGATGAACTTAACGGATTCAAAAATTTTAAAGAGTATGGTTGTATATCTTGCCATAATGGTGTAAATATAGGTGGAAACTTAATACAAAGAATTGGAATTATAACACCAATTAAGACAGAGGATTATGGTAAATATAATATTACGAAAAATGAAGAGGATAAGTTCTATTTTAAAGTACCAAGCTTAAGAAACATTGAGTTAACTGCACCATATTTTCACAATGGAAATATAAAAACTTTAAGAAGTGCAGTTGAAAGTATGGCTATGCTACAAGTTGGATATATGTTGAGTGATAAAGAGATAGATGATATTGTTAAATTTTTAAAAACACTTAATGGTGACACACCAGAATTTATAAAGATAAAGAATGAAAAAACAGATAATTAGTATTTTTATTTTACTATTTTTAGTTATTATACTAGGTATATTTATATATAACGGTAAAACACAAAGAGATAATTTTTTTATAGTTGACAACAGTATTGAAAAAGTTGTTATAATAAATAAAGACTTCAATCTATATATGAAAAATTCTTTATCATACGAAAATTTTGATATTGTAGAGTCAAAAGTTAAACAGTTCAAAAAGGAACTAAAATTAATAAATAAAAATACAATTTTAAGAGATACTAAAAATATAGAACTAAAAAAAACATTAGAAAAACTAGAAAAAAACATTGAAAAAAAATATGAAATAATAGAAAATGCAAAAGCTTATAGAGCTATATTAAATAATTCATTTAGAATTATACAAAAGCTAAAAAATAGCTATGAACTAAACAATTTAAATGAATTATATACAACTATAATGACTCTTGATAAAAATCCTACAGTAGATCTTGATAAAACATTAGCTGATATAGATAACTTAAATCAATCAGAAATAACAATAAATAAAAAATATTTTTTAAAGCATTCTAGTGTTATTGTAGAGTATCAAAAAAAGTTTATTTTGTTAGAAAATAGATTGTTAGAATTAAATATAGATCGTATATTGAGAAAACTACATTCTGTATATGAAAAATATACACAAGAAAGTGCTAAGAAAGCTCAGGTAGCTATTGGAATATTGTTTATTTTACTATCTATTGCTATTATATTATATTTGATTTATGAATATAAATTTATAAATTCCAACAAAGATCTATACAGGTTTAGGCATGCAATTGAAAATAGTGATAATATAGTTGTAATTACAGATAAAAACGAGATAATAACCTATGTAAATGAAGCATTTACAAAAACTACAGGATATACTTACGATGAAGCTATAGGTCAAAAGCCAAGTATATTAAAATCTGATAAAAAACCACAAAATTTTTATGATGATCTGCATGAGACAATACATAGCGGTAAAAAATGGAGTGGAGAATTTATAAATGTTGATAAATATGGTAATTTATCATATGAAAAAGCATCTATTATACCTGTATTAAATGATAGCGGGGAGATATACGAGTTTATCGCTATAAAACTTGACATAACAAATGAAACAGTTACAAGAGAAAAGTTAAAAGAGAAAGAGAAACTTTTAATTCAACAATCAAAAATGGCATCTATGGGGGAAATGCTTGAAAATATAGCACATCAATGGAGACAACCACTATCGACTATATCTACAGCTTCTTCAGGCTTACATATACAAAAAGAACTTGATATTCCTATTACTAAAGAAAAAGAACTTAAGCTTTTAGACACTATTACTAATACTTCACAATATTTATCTCAAACAATAGATGATTTTAGAGATTTTTTCAATTCAAATAAAGAAAAAAACAGATTTAATTTGAAAGATATATATCAAAAAACACTCAATTTAGTTAATTCAAAATTCATATCTTTAAAAATTGAGATTATTGAAGAGATTCAAGATATTAAAATAACAAGTTTAGATAATGAAATCATTCAAGTTATTATGAATCTATTAAATAATGCGCGAGATGTTCTAGAAACCAAAGAAGATCAAAAGCGATTAATATTTGTTGAAATATATAAAGATATAGATGAAAAGAATGTAATAATTAAAATAAAAGATAATGCAGGTGGAATTCCTACAGAAATTATAGACAAAGTATTTGATCCTTATTTTACAACAAAACACAAATCGCAAGGTACTGGTATTGGGCTATATATGTGTCAAGAGATGATTGTTAAGCATATGAATGGAACAATTTGTGCTAGTAATGTTGCATATACTTATGATTCAATTGAATATAAAGGTGCTGAATTTAAGATA
>JAYEPD010000064.1:0-2783 GCA_034723675.1 Campylobacterota bacterium | reverse complement strand
ATTAGAAAAACAAATTATACAACAACAAGAACAATTAGAGTTAATGAAACAGAAGAAAGAAGAAGAGAAAAAAAGAGATATGGGATTATTTGATTTGAAGAATCAAGATTCATAATTTTAATAAAACTAAAAATTTAATAAAGGATAAAAAAATGGAAGAACAAGAATTAGAGAGATTAATATATAGATTAAAAAATGGTGGTGAATTAAGTAGTGGTGATGCAAAACAAATATTATTTCTAAGAGAAAATCTAGGTTATTATAATTTGATTAGAAAATTATTTGAAGATTATACAAATGAAGAATTAAAAACTCTTTACTTAGAAGAATCAGAAACAATAGATAAATTTTAGCCGCAGGCGCAGAATTGTTACAAACAATATCAAACATACAACTCAAAAGACCTTTGGTCTTTGACTTGATACCACCCCCAAACCTTATAAGGTTTGACCCCTACTAGGGGTGTGTGTTTCAAGTGGGGATTAGACAAGGGGAGTAACCCCTTTCTTAAAGAGGACATTACTAGATTTATCTAGTTGTCTAATTTATCTTGACACAAGACTTTGGTTTGAGATAAGACTTTTTCAAAAAAAGGGTTATCCCTATCCATAAATCCGTAAGAATAACAAAATTTCTTAATACTGTTTATAATCTTAAAACAGATTAAGGAGTTATATTATGAATAAGGTTTTAAAGGATTGGTATGTCAATTTTGAGGTTATTGAGACTGATAAAAAAACATATAAGAGTTATTTACTATCAAAAGTTAGACACCCCAAACAAGAAATATCAGAATTAACAGATAGTGATAACCCATTGAAAATGGAATTAGACCAAATGTGGTATAGGGAAAAGTACCAGAGTTCTGCAAAAGAAAGAAAAGCAATTAATGGTAGAGATATAACAATTTCATTACCTGAAAATGTAGGAAATCAATTAAATGACAATGAGTGGAAAAATATGTATAAGTCTGTATTTGGAAAAATGTATAAAACTTTGATAATAGACAATCAAGAAAATTTTGGAATAACTGATATTTCAGATATTGATAAAATAGTAAATGATTTAGTTGAAAAGTGTTATGTAGTTAGACATAAAAAAGACCATATACATACAATAGTTCCAACTTTGTATTTTAATGAAGATATGGATGTTAATTTTGTTTTTAATAGATACATTTCAAAAAAGAAATATAGTTATCTGGTAAAAAAAGAACTTGATAATTGGTTATTATCAAATAAGGGAATTTCAAAATCAAATTATTATACAAGTCAATATAATACACCAGCTAAAAGGAAAAATGTATCTGAAAAATATGAAGATTTGTATAATGAGTTTTTAAAACAAGAAGAAATCATAACACAAAAAGAAAATGATATTAAAGATTTAAGTAATGAAGTGGAATCTTTAAGTAATGAATTAGGAAATCAAATTAATGAAATTTCAACAGTTAAGAATGAGTTACAAGAAATGATTAATAATCTTCAAAATGTGTTAAATGAGATAATGAAAGAAAAACAAGTTAAGAACTCACACTTAGAACAAGTCCAAAAACAAATTCTAAGGGGTCAAAAACAGTTAGATAATGAAAATACCAACAGAGCACAGAAAACACTTGAGAAAGTTGATAAGACACTTACAAAGTTCAAAAAACAGTAATCCCCCACTTTTTTATTTTTTGCATGTGTGTAAGATTGATAATCTAAGTTAAATCGAAAAGAGAAAATAGAATTAAACTTATAACTCAAAGAGAAAAAATGAAACTATACTCAACCCAAGTCTTAGAATTAAATTTATAAGTAGCTTTGAGTATATACTAGGGTATAAAAAAAGTAACTATGAGAGAAAAAATAAGAATGGTAAGTAATAATATAAAGAATCATTTGTATTATAAAACCTTTATAACCCTATATATATACTACTCTTAGAGTGGTTTTCAATCCTTGTTGTCACAACAAGGATTTAAGGATTTTTGTTTTTGGCAAAAAGTGGTCTAAGACCTTATATATACTACTCTTAGAGTGGTTTTTATTCAAATATGGAAATTGTTGTGACAACAAGGATTGACCTTGTAAAAAATTACTAGAATTACTTGTAAAAAATTACAACTATTTAAGGAAAAAGTATTATAATAGATTTGAAACACTATAGAAAAATTACAAGGAAATGGATAACATATAATGAGTAAAATAACCAAACAAACAAAAAAAACAGTAACAAATATGGAAACAGGTGAAATAATTGAAACTGATACAGAACAATTAATAAATTATGGAAGAACACAAGATTTTGTTATGTCTTTTACAAAAGATTTAGGATATATGAAAAATCTTTCTAAAGGTGAGATTATGGTAATGTTTGGCTTTCTACAAATAGTAAATAATGACAATGAAGTTGTATTAAATCAAACAATCAAAAAAAGAATATGTAAAGAATATGAAATAAAATTATCATCAATAGATTCATTAATTTCAGGACTGAAAAAGAAAGAAATGATTTTTCAAAAAGATAGGGGAGTTTATCAACTGAATACATTTTTATTTGGAAAAGGAAGCTGGGCGAATATTAAAAAACAAAGAATGTTTATAGAGTGGGATTTCAAAAGTTTAACTAAAAAAGTAATGGTAGAACAAGAACTATTAACAGAAGAAGAAATATTAGAAAAACAAATTATACAACAACAAGAACAATTAGAGTTAATGAAACAGAAGAAAGAAGAAGAGAAAAAAAGAGATATGGGATTATTTGATTTGAAGAATCAAGATTCATAATTTTAATAAAAC
>JAYEPD010000063.1:0-2812 GCA_034723675.1 Campylobacterota bacterium | reverse complement strand
ATAAAAAACAATAAAACTATAGCAAAAATAAAACTACCAAAATCAGCACAAGAGGGGATATGTTTTGATAATAAAAACAATATCTATATTGCAGATGATAATGGAGCTATATTAAGATATAAAAAAAATAAGTTTAAAAACTTATTTTAAAATATCTTCTGTTTTAGCTTATCACTAGTGGGTTGTTTGTATTAGAAACTGTAATAGCTTTTTCCCTAGCACTATCTAAATTATAAGTAGTAGAGTCATAATTATCTATAAAATTCCATTTTGCCTCTACATTATTTGTTGTAAAAGTAACAGTCATAAAACCTCTATCATAAGTATTTGTGTATTGTAAATCATCTATTAAAAGTTGTAAAGCACCTTCAAAACCTTGAGATGCTTCTGTTGTTGTTAAACCTACATAGTCTTCAAGCCCAGGAGATGTAACAGATGGTGTTGCAAACTCTACACCTATTTGTTCGCCAGACACATTTGTCAGGTTTGAAGCCCAAGCATTATGAGTGTCTCCTGCTAAAACAACAAGTTTTTTCCCTAAAGCATTTGCAGTACCTAAGATAGTTTCTCTCTCAAAAAAGTAACCATCCCAAGCATCAAGATTGTAAGGTAATACTGTAGCTAATCTAGTTTGTTCTTCTGTTGTAACAGTAGTGTCACCTTGTAGTATTCTGGTTTTTATAGTTACAAATTCTGTTATTAAACTGTTTATTTGAGTTAATAAATCCTCTTTTGTAGTACCATAAGCTTCAGGATGTTCAAGCATCCCAATAGGTGTAAGAATTTCAGCTGGTAAACTCATACGACCCATAAGTACTTGTTGTCCTAAAACTTGCCAAGTAGCACTTGAATTTGTAAGTTGTCCTTGAAGCCATGTAAGTTGGTCACTTCCTAACATAGTTCTTGTAGTAGATGTTAAGTCTGCTGTAAATTCATCTGTTTTAAAACTACCATCAGTATTATAATAGTTGGTATAAGATAACTGTTCATCTCTTCCAAATATTCTAGTTTCTAACATATGTAAAGATACTAAGTTTCCAAAATCAAAACTTCTAAATATCTCTTTTTTATTATCTATCGGTCGTATTGGCAACCATTCAAAATATGCTTGTAGAGCATTTTGTGTTCTTGTGTTAAAATCACCCTCAGTATCATCATGATTTTGTGCACCATCTTTATATGAATCGTTTGCTATTTCGTGATCATCCCATACCACAATCATAGGACAAGCTGCATGTATTGCTTGTGTTCCACTATCTGTATGATATAAAGCATATCTTTTTCTATAGTCATTAAGCTCTATACACTCAGTGTTGTTATCATCAGGTAACACTCTTCCAATTGTTTGAGCCTTTGATGTAGCATAAGCTGGTGTTTTTGTATCAAAATCATCATTTTCATACATACCATACTCGTAAATATAATCACCAACATGAATAGATACATCTAAATCAGTTATTTTAGAAGCTTCGGTATAGGCATTAAAATATCCATTTGGATAATTTGCACAAGTGAATACTGCCATTTTTACTTGATCTGGATTTACATCTGTAGCTGGTAAAGTTTTTGCTATACCAATATCTGATGTTTTTCCATAAGAGATAAATCTATAAAAATATTTTGTTCCTGCTGTTAAATTTTGAACATCTATTTTTACTGTAAAGTCTTCTGATTCTTTTGCTGTATATGTTCCATCATTTACTATATTTGAAAATGTTTCATCTGTTGATACTTCAAAACTTACTGTAAGATCTGAACTATTTTGTGTGTCATTATGTGTAACTCTTGTCCAAATTATAACTTTGTCACTTAGTGGATCACCACTTGCAACACCATGATTAAAAGATACACTAATTCTATCATCATTATCATCACTTCCGCAACCACTAAGTCCTGTTGAAATCATCAAACTTGATGCTGCTATTGCTGATACTTTTAAAAAATCTCTTCTTGACATATTGTACATATTATTTTCCTTGTATAATCTATTTATAAATTTATCAATTTTACACTTTGATAATTACAATTTGGTTACAAATTATATTATTCTAAATATAAAGGCTTAAATGCTATAATGAGAGTATATAAATATGCAAGGTTACAATATATATGTTTACACAGCTTTTAGAAAAATTACACGATGATAAGTATATCACACTTGAAACTACACCATCCCATGAACCAACTTTTGATACTATTTTAAACAATATTGAAAAGTATAATTTAGATAAAAAAGTAGATGGATTTAGTACTACAGATAACCCTTTGGCAAAACTAAAATATAATGCACTTTTTGCATCTATAAAACTACAACAAAAGTTTAATAAACCAGTAATCGCAACAGTAAGTATGAGAGATAGAAATAAGATAGCTTTACAGTCTGATTTGATGGGGGCAAATGATTTTGATGTTCGAGCTATACTAGCTCTTACAGGAGATCCTGCTCATATGTCAGATCAACCTAGAGTAAAAGGGGTATTTGAGGGTAATTCAAATATGCTTTTAGAGATAATTAGTTCTTTTAATAATGGGATGGATTACTCAGGTAAGCCATTTAAAACAAAACCAAAAACTATATATCCATTTTCTGTTATAAACTCTTATGCTAAAAATATGAAATCATTAGAAAAAAAGATGTTCAAAAAGATACAAAATGGAACACAAGGGATCATCTCTCAACCTGTATATGATATAAAAAATGCAAAACAGCTTATAGGTTACATGGATGGTGCAAAGAGTGGTTTTAGTGATGACAGATCTAAATCGCAACTTATATTGGGTGTTTTTCCTATAACAAAACTTAGAACAGCTC
>JAYEPD010000062.1:0-13800 GCA_034723675.1 Campylobacterota bacterium | reverse complement strand
AAGCAACATGCAAAGTTAGGACATGAGATGTTATATTTGTCTAAACGACCTATTTTAAATGCAGCTTCTATTGTATCTTATGAACATCACGAAAGATGGGATGGAAAAGGCTATCCAAATGGTTTAAAAGGGGAAGAGACACATATCTATGGTCGCATAACAGCTATAGCCGATGTTTTTGATGCATTAGGAAGTGCTAGAGTTTATAAACCTGCTTGGGATGATGAAAAAATATTTGAACTTTTTAAAGAGGAAAGAGGTGCACAATTTGATCCTAAACTTGTAGATATATTTTTTGAGAATAAGGAAAAATTGATTGCCATTAGAGATAAATTTGCTGATAAAGTAGAGGATTAACCACCCTACTTTTAGATATTAAGGGTGTGGTATTTTTATTTTTGAATTAAGTAAATATCCAACAGCAATCATAAGTACTAACACAATATTTTCATTAGCTATAAACTCATATGCCCATCCAAGATAAATAACCCACAATAGTATAGCCCCAAGTGGTGTAGGAACACCTATAAAATGCTTACTAACACTTCCTGCATCAGTGTTTATATTGAACTCTATTAATCTTCTTAATCCTGAAATAATATAGTATATAAAGGCAAATGCAACAAATGTAGTATTTAAAAAATGTATCTCTTTCCCATCTATTACACCAAAAAATATAAACATAGTTGGAACAATAACAAATGATAAAAAATCACCAAATGAATCTAACTGTACTCCAAACTCTGTTGAAAGATTATATTTTCTTGCTATTTTACCATCTATTATATCAAAAGCACCTGCTAGCCAAGCATATAATGCTGCTGCAAAAAATTCTTGATGAGTTAAAAAGTATATTGCCATAACCCCTGCTGTTATATTGAAAAATGTAACTATGTTAGCTAAATTAAAGTGGCTGTTTTTATTAAATAAAAATGTCATATTGTGTATTGATTCCTTCCGTATTCTTTTGATCTATATAGTTTTTTATCTGCTAATTTATATATATCTGTTCTTGATAAATGATATATCCTTTTATCAATAATAACAACACCCATAGATAATGTTAAAAAATTAGTCTGACTAGCTTTATGTATGATTTTTTGTTCGGCAATTGCATTTTGTAATTGATTGAGCCTTTTTTCCAAAGAACTTCTATTTGTATCAAAAATCAAAATTCCAAACTCCTCTCCACCTAATCTAAATACATAGTCATATTCATCATTAAATAATGTATCTAATACTTTAGAAACTTTTTTAAGTGCAATATCACCTGCATCATGTCCATAAGTGTCATTAAATTGTTTAAAAAAGTCTATATCAATCATAACAAAAGCACTCTCCCAACTATTTTCATAACTTACTGTTGTTACATCATCTAAAACTGTATCAAAATATTTTCTATTATAAAGTTGTGTTAATCCATCAGTAATAGAGTCTGATTTGTATTTGTTTACTAAATATTCTAATTTGTTATTATTTTTTATAACACCTAAAATAAGTACTAAGATAAATATAACAATAAATACAACTATAAATATTTGATTATAAAAAAGATAATCACTCACTTGTTTATAATCAACCAAAAACTCTTTTCTTTGGTTATAAGCAGAAGATATTTCATATTGAATAAGTAATTCAATTTGTTCATTTATATAGTTGTAAAACTGGTCACTATTTTTAATAAACGATTTATTAACTTGCTTATCAATTTTTTTTACTATTTTTCTCTCTTCATCTGTTTTGTATTGGGTATTATAATAATTCCAATTTTCTAAAATAATCTCTTTGCTAATATTTAAATTTGTTGAATTATTTAGGATATTTGAATACTCTTCTTTGATAATATATAGTTTATATACAGGTACAAAGTTACCAAAATATATATTATCTGTTTGTTTTTTTAATCTTTCTATCTCAGAAGAGAATAAAAAACTAATATAAATTAATCCTACTAATACAATAATCGGTAAAGTAAAAAGTTTATAAGATGTTTTCATGTTTAATACTCACTGTTTTTAAAGTTTATCATGGTCTGAGCAATATTATCAAGATGGCAAATTTTTTTAATTGCACCAGCTTTTATAGCCTGAGCTGGCATTCCAAATACTACACAACTTTCTTCATTTTGGGCTATAGTGTAGGCTCCATTTTCACATAATTCTTTCATTGCTATTGTTCCATCATCCCCCATGCCAGTCATTATTATTGCCATTGAACCACCCCCTGCACTATTATTTATGCTTCTAAACATAATATCAACACTTGGTTTATGGCGACTTACTTTTTTAGAATCTAATAATTTTCCTATATAATCAGAACCATGTTTTTCAACTATTAAATGCATATTTCCTGGTGCCAAATATGCGTGTCCTTTTTCTAGCTTTGTATCCTCTTTTACCTCTTGAACTTTAACTTTAGAATAATCATTTAATCTTTGTGCAAATGAATTTGAAAAACCATAAGGGATATGTTGAGTCATCACAATTGGAGGTAAATCATCAGGTAACTTTCTAAAAATTTGCAACAATGAATCTATTCCACCTGTAGATGAGCCTATACCAATTATTTTATCTCCTTTAATATTAGCAGGTTTACTTTTTAGTACTTCATCTGGATGTACTTTTCTCTCATGTAATAACTCATTTGAATCTATTTTTTTAATCTGTTTTTCTATAGGTTTAATAGGTTTTGGTTTTTTAAGTGTATATTTAGATAATAAAAAAGTCAAACTTAACAACAACTCTTTTACTCTTATTTTAAATGAATCAATACTCTCCCCTAACTCTTGTTTAGGTACAAAACCAACAGCACCATCGTCAAAAATATCGTTACCTCTTACACTTTCTCCTGAAATGATAATCGCTGGCATTGGATGAAGTCTCATAAGGTTTCTCAAAAATGTAACTCCATCCATTTTCGGCATATTTATATCAATAGTAACAAGATCTGGCTCCAATTCTTTTATCTTTTCTCTTGCTTCAAAAGCATCAGATGCAGTATCAACAACTTCAAAATCTTCAATCTCATTTATAATATCTTTGATTATTTTTCTCATAGAGTAAGAATCATCTACTACTAATACTGTAAACATTTATAAAATCCTAATAATTAAAAAAATTCCATCTCCATAGTATTTTCTTTTTTTTCATCTTCTTCAAATACACCTGTACCACTAATGTATTCAGCAGTTGCTGGTTGTCTAATTGAGATCTCCGTTTGAAGTTTTCTCTCCTCTAGTACTACTTCATTTGAGGTGTTGTTATTATCAACATTTTTTATAAATGTTTCAAATCTATCTCCCATAAGTATAACTCTACCTTTGTTACCTCTTGTATGATCAGATATAATTCTAAAACCTTCAGATTCACAAAAAGTATGTGCAAATTCTACATTTCTATGCCCTATACTTTTTGACATAGAGCCAATATTCATTATATCTGCTCCACCTGAAATTTTCGCTGCCATATTTGATTTACTACAACCTAATTTATACATCTCATTGAGCATAGCTTCAACTGAATATAAACCATATTTCATATCTTCATTAGAGTTTTCAGTAGCTGGTAATAAAAAGTGATTCATACCTTTGATTTTCATCTGTTTATCATAAAACATAATAGCAACACAAGATCCAAGAAGAGTTTTAAAAGCAATATTTTCACTATCACTTACAACAGCAAACTCACCACCTATTATAGTGTGTGTGGACATACCTTTTACTATTTGAGTAATTCTAGAATTTGACATCTTTTCAATACTACCATCTTTATGCCCAAGCGTTAACATTAGATATCCTTAATCTTTACAAAAATATTTTGCCCTACTCTTTTTGTATAATTTATCAAATCATGAGGATTTTCTGAATGACCTATATATAAAGTACCACCAATTTTCAAAAGTCTAAAAAGTTTTTTTAATATACTATTTTGATCTTCTACTGAAAAATATATTAATACATTTCTACAAAATACAACATCAAATTGATGTGTTTTAAAAGGATAAACTTCATCATTTAAGTTCATTTGAGCAAATGTAATCATATCTTTTAACTCATCATTAGCTTTTATAAGTATCTCATCACCAGATAAATTTTTTTGAACTCTTTTTTTAAAATATTTTTGAGGTTTTATCCAATCTGGAAACTCTTTTGAACTTTTTTGAAATCTATATATACCATTTGCTGCTTGTTGTAAAACTTCAGTATCAATATCTGTAGCAATTATAGAGGTATTTAATGATCTGCTAGTCTCTTTTACTGTCATAGCCATAGAATATGGTTCTTCACCTGTTGATGATGCAGAACAATACATATTTATATTTTGATTTGATTTAATAAATTCTGGTAAAACTCTATCTTTTAAATCTAAAAAATGAAAATCTTCTCTAAAAAAATGTGTTTTATTAGTAGTAAATGTATTTATAAACTCAGTATTATATTTTCCATTATCTATTTCACTGAGTAAGTCTTTAATATCACCGTTAAAATTTGTATTTCTCTTTAATTTATCAAGTCTGTTAGTTATCATTATATCCTTATTCTCTGTAAGGGTAATACCCGTAAGAGAATAAAGTATAGTTTTTACCTTATTATGGAGATCTTTAATATTGTCCATTTAGATCTACGATGCTGCTAAGCTTTGCTCTTTTGTATTTAAACCAACTTGTTCTGATTTCTTTTGTGCTTCTATTATACCCATAACATCTAAAATAAGTCCGATACTACCATCACCTCTTACAGTTGCAGCACCTATACCCTCAACACTTCTAAAGTTTTTATCTAAAGGTTTAACAACAACCTGATGTTGATGTAAAAATTCATCAATAAACATTGCAATTTTTAAACTACCTGATTTTACTACTATTAGCATACCTTTATCAAGTGCTGTATGTTTTGGTACAATATCAAATAATTGATATAGTCTTACAACAGGTATGAACTCTTCTCTTAACATCAGTAGATCTTGAGTACCGTCACCAATTTTTTTAATCATATCTGGTGTTGGTTGTAAAGATTCAACTATAGCACTTAAAGGTAAAATATACTTGATGTCACCAACTGCAATATCAAGACCATCAAGGATAGCAAGAGTAAGTGGTAACATTATGGTTATTGTTGTACCTACACCTAATTCTGTATCAAGATTAATAATACCACCAAGCTTAGTAATATTTGTTTTAACAACATCCATTCCAACACCACGACCTGAAATATCTGTAATAGATTCTGCTGTACTAACACCTGCTCCAAAAACAAGCATAGCTTTTTCGTTATCTGTCATAGTGTCAAATTGTTGCTGGTCAATAAGCCCATTCTCTAATGATTTTAAAGCAACTTTATCAGCTGGAATTCCTTTACCATTATCAATAATAGTAATAATCATTTGACCATTTGCTTGTTCAGCAGCAATTGTAATAGTACCTGCTTCTGGTTTACCTGCTGCTATTCTATCCTCTGGCATCTCAATACCATGATCAAGTGAGTTTCTAATAATATGCATTAGTGGATCTGTTAACCCCTCAATCATTGCTTTATCAATCTCAACTGTATCACCTTCATGCTTAAATTCAATTTTCTTTCCAAGCTTTTTAGATATATCTCTTACAACCTTAGGAAACTTTGAATAAATAGATTCCATCGGTACCATTCTTATACTCATAATAGAATCTTGCATCTCTCTTATGTGTCTTTCTAAAAGTTCAAGTCTTTCAAGTACAGATGTTCTTGTTTTATGTTCTTGAATTGTTGTACTAAACTGTGTAAGCATAGCATTTGTTATAACAAGATCTCCAACATTATTCATTAATAAATCAATTTTATCAAGATTTACTCTGATCGTACTTGTTGGTGCTTTTTTTGAAACTGGTGTCTCTTTTGGTTGAGATTTAGATGCTGGTTTTGATACAGGTGTTTTTTTAACTTCTGTTGCTTTAGCAACTTCTTTTTCAACTTTAGGTTCATTTGTTTCTATTTTTGAATCTGGTGAAATATTTTCCATATCATCAAAAAAACCAAAGTTTTCTTCTGTTTTATTATTTGCATCACTATTGATTGTAGCCTCTTCACCAAAGAATCCCCATGATGTATTCAATGGATTATCTGAAGTTTCCTCCTCTATTACAGATACTGGTTCCTCGACTGGAGTAGCTTCAGTTTCTACTGCTTGTGTTTCTACACTATCACCATTTATATATGCTCTAATAGTTACAAGTAATTCAGAAGTCATCTCTGTAAATGTTTCCCTAGTTAGTGTCTCATCACATTCCATCTGTAAAAGTTCTTTCATAACATCTAAGCCATCTATTAAAGTACCGGCCATCTCTGGTATGAAAGATATTTGATGATTTCTTAATTGATCCATCATATTCTCTACATCATGCGTAAACTCAGCAAAAAATGCCAATTCAACTGAAGCACCACTTCCTTTTAATGTATGGACATCTCTAAATAGCTGTCCCATCTCATCATCTGTTAGTGATCCATTATTTTCTGCTTCTAGTAATACATTGCTTGCTGATTCAAAAAGCTCTTCAGCTTCTTCAACAAACATATCTCTATACATTGATATATCAAATCCAGACATTTTAAACCTTTTTATTAATTATTTATTTTTATTAAGTACAATATTTACAGCTTTTAAAAGCTGATCTGGTACAAATGGTTTTACAATCCAACCTGTAGCGCCAGCTGTTTTACCTTTTGTTTTCATCTCATCACTTCTTTCAGTTGTTAGAACCAAAATTGGTTTATCTTTATAGCTAGGTAATGTTCTAAGCTCATTAACTAAACTTATCCCATCCATTCGAGGCATATTAACATCAGTTATCACTAAATCAAAAATAGTCTCTTTTGCCTTTTCTAAACCATCTGCACCATCAACCGCTTCTACAACATCGTTATATCCACCTTCATTTAATGCATATGAAAGCATATCTCTTAACATAGTAGAATCATCTACAATTAACAACTTCATGTAACTTCCCTTCGAATATGTATTTAAAAACTATATCAGTAAACTATAACTAAATTTACTTTAAACCAAAATAAATTTTATCTCTATAAATCGCTAGAAATAAGCTCTATTCTATCTTTAGAGACCTTTAATACTTTTACATCAACAGACTGTTCCTCTTTTAAAACATCTCTTATGTTTGATACTCTTTGTTTAGATATTTTAGAGATATGAAGTAATCCTTCTCCACCTTTAGGTAACTCTACAAATGCACCAAAATCAGCTAACCTTATAACTTTTCCAGTTAATACATCATCTATGTTATAAAGTTTTTCAAAATTTATTATCTCTTTTTTTTGAAAAGATTTTGCATTTGAAGATATATTTTTAACTTTTTGAGCAGCACCTAGTATATTTTCCTTATTGTCACCTGTAATTTTTACTCCACCTGTTGCTTTATCTAAATCAATAGAGACACTAAATGTTTCAATTATTTCTCTAATTACAGAACCTGCTTTCCCAATTACTGCTAATACTTTACTTGGATCTATACTAAATTGTTCTATTAAAGGTAATGCATCACTTGGGACAATACTTTCAGAAGCTATCTGCATTATATTTAAGATATGAACTCTACCCTCTTTAGCCTGTATCAATGCTTCTTTTAATACAGAAGAGGATATACCACCTAGTTTTATATCCATTTGAAGAGCTGTTATACCATCTTTTGTACCTGTTACTTTAAAGTCCATATCACCATCATGATCTTCAAGACCCATAATATCTGTTAAAATTTCGTATTTTGTATCTTTTTCATCATTTTTAAAAACTCCACCCATAGCAACACCTGCAATTAGTGAATGTATTGGTACTCCTGCTGCTTTTAAAGCCAATGAACCACCACAAACAGTAGCCATAGAAGATGAGCCATTTGATTCAAATATTTCAGAAACAAGTCTTATAGTATCTGTATAATCTGTATCTATTGATGATTCTAAAGCTCTTTTTGCTAAGTTACCATGACCTAATTCTCTTCTACTTACACCAAATATTGGTTTTGCTTCACCTACACTAAAACCTGGAAAATTATAATGAACCATAAAGTTTTCATTTAGAGTACCTTTTGATGTTAATGTTTCATACATTTGAGCATCTTTATTATTTCCCAAAGTTGCTACTACTAAGCTTTGTGTTTCTCCTCTTGTAAATAAACAACTACTATGAGTTGATGGTAAGATATTAGTTTCTATAGATATATCTCTAACATCTTTTACACCCCTACCATCTGCTCTTATTTTGTCATCTATTATCATATCTCTTACAATTGTTTTTTTAACTATCTCAACTGCACCTAAAATATCATCAAATAACAAGTTGTTTTCTTTTGAATAATCACTACTTTTAATAAGGACAGATATATCTTTTAATCCACTAAATCTCTCTTTTTTTGCCATAACCTTAATAGCATCTTTTATCTCTTTTGTATAGTTTTCTTTTACAAAAGTTATTAACTCTTCAGATATAACTGTAGGCTTTAATTCAATTGTTGCAATTGGAAGTTTTGCAAAATCAAAACTTTTCTCATATATTGTGTTCGTAGAATAAATATTTTCAGAAGCCAAATTTATTACCTCTATTAAATCATCTTCACTTATATCATTAATATTGTGAACTTTTGAAAAACTTTCTATATCAACTTCTACCATTTCTGAACTTGATATTGATTTCATCTCTATCATTAATAGTTCAGACGATGTACCAGCAACAAAAAGATCTATCGTAGACTCTTCCATTTGAGTCATTGTTGGGTTTACAATTAATTTATCTTCAACTTTTGCTATTCTTGTGGCACAAACAGATCTATTTATAGGCAAATCAGATACAAATAAAGCAGCCGATGCTGCATTTAGTGCCATTACTTGTAAATCAACATCATTGTCTATACTTAATATCATAACTGTTATTGTTGTTGGAAATCTATAACCTTCAGGAAATAGAGGTCTTAAACTTCTATCAATAATTCTTGATGTTAATGTCTCAAAATCATTAGGTTTACCCTCTCTTTTTATAAATCCACCTGCAAACTTAGCTGCTGCATATGTTTTCTCTATATATTGAACAGTCAATGGTGTAAAATCTTCATCAACAGCATTGTCAAATTCAGAAACTATAGTAGCCATTATTACTGTTTTACCCACTGTTAATAGAACTGACCCATTGCTTTGTTTAGCTACTTTATTAAAATCAAAGACCTCTTTTGTATTATTTATATCTAATTCACATATTGTTGACATTATTTTCCTTTTTATAATTCTCTTTTAATTTCTCTATCTCTTTTAGTTTTATCTCTTTTAGCTCTTTATAATAAAAATCTATAGATAGAAAATGTGCTGGTGCTTGAATATAATACAAATCATCAGCTATTGACTCTATATCATCAATTGTTACTTTTGGTAATACAGGAACTGCAACACAAATTGACTTAGCTTTTTTTGCTATTACTGATTTAATACAAGCCATCATAGTTAAACCTGTATTTAAACCCTCATCTACAAGTAAGACATTTTTATTTTCAAAATCTATTATATCTAAATTATTTCTATATAAAGCTTTATACTTTTTTATATCTTTTAGATATTTTTCTTCAGAATTCCTATAAATAACTTTTAAATCTAGATTAAATGACTTCATCAACTCTTCATGTATTATAATCTCATTTGTTTCAGTTACAATAGCAATTTCGCACTCACTATTTTTCTTTGTATATATTTTTTTTGTAAATAAAAAATCAAATTTACCGTCTAGTTTTCTAGTTAAATTTAAAGCAATAGGTACAGCTCCACTTGAGATAGCCAATATAATCCACTCTTCTTGTTTCATATCAGATATTGGTAATACATTACATAATTGTTCAAATGCATCATATCTATTCTCAAAAACAATATGTTCTATTTTCAATTGTCAACCTTTCTTTCATCAAATTTATGTTCATGTTTAAATTCTGCTAGTTGTTTAAAGTTAAAATTCATATAAATAATATTTTGTCTTAGAACACTATCATCTGTTGTATTTGTAGCAACCAAAGAATCAACTAATTTAAAATCAATAGCCCAACATTTTTTATCTATTTTAAATAGATACTCTTTCTTTTTATTTAACTGTGCTGTTAAATCATACTCATTTTTATATGATAAGCTATAGTACTTATAAAAACTAAATCCTAAATCGTAATTAACATCTCTTTGTTTTTCTAATGTATCTTTATCTAATAACGATTTATAATAACTGTTTAAAAAATAACTATCATATGTCAATTTTAGAGCCGTTGATGTAGATATAATTTTATTGATTGTGTGATTGTAACTTAATCTATTTGTTAAAGAACCATGATCGAAGAAAAAAGATAAATCATTTTCTAAATCTGCCATTATATATTTATCTTCTTCTGAACTGTAATTATAAATTTGACTTATTTTATGGTTTATAATCTCTTTTAGACTATTTTTATTATATAGCGATTGATTCATACTCGTAGATATATTTTTATTAGTTTTAGTTATAGGAAATATCGATATCTGGTCATTAATAATATTATCATCTAAAGTACCATCATAAATATCACCTTCATCTTTAAATATATTTGGTTTAGTATATGTTGCATTTATATTTATACTATGAATATAACTATCATATGGCTTAATCAAATCTGTATACAATGATATTATATGGTTATTTTCACCATATTTTCCAGTAGTTATATTGTTATCATTATTTGTATAATCAATATTTGAAAATAAAAATTGTTCACTTAATGATAAATTAAAATAATCATTAAATAGATATGTATGATAAGTAATAGGAGCATAAACTTCTGTAGTATTTGCACCAATTCCTATATCTCTGGTTTTTCTTGAAGATTTTATATCTATTGATGTAGTAAAGATATTGTAAAATATATCTGTAGAATATTTATGTAGATTAATAGTTGGTTTATTTTGCATAACTTCATCATTATTCTCTTGTGATATATCATTATATAATCTAACATCAATATCACTATAGTAATTGTTCGTATTATAAAAATATTTAAATTGAGACTCTAAAAATTTATTTGTATAGTTACTAATCTCATTATCATATTTTGTATTTATATAATCTACATCATTCATATCTATAGATTTTACTATCAATCCATCTGATGATTGCGAATTTGAAAATAGTTTCTCTCTTTTGTATTGAAAATCCCAACCATAGTGTCTATCATTAACCAATTCATGCTCAAGTTGATAATCGTTTTTTTCTTGAAATTTACCAAATTCAAATTTCAATTGCGAATCTAAAGAATCAGCATATCTGTATTTAACTGCATATCCATAACCTCTTTTTTGTCTTACTTGAGGAACTATCTCTATATCATAATTTAAAGCTGGAGCTATATAGAATGGTTGAGCATAAAATATCCCCTCCTCTTCACTCCATCCAATAGCTGGTCTTAAAATACCTGTTCTTCTTGTTTTATCTGTAGGAAAACCTATATAGGGTGAATTTGTAGCTAAATATAGCATAACTAATGGTTCTATTGATATAATAGGGTTTATCATATATGCAACAGGTAATAGATACCAAACAGGTAAATCTTGTATATATAGTGTTGTTCTATAAAGATTTACCCATTGTTCCTCTTTATCATAATCACCATTTTTAAAACCAATACTCCAAGATGGATTTTTACAATCACAACTAGATAATGTTGAATTATTTAATTCATATCTATTTTTTGAAATTTTTGTATTTGATGAATTGAACCATAATTTATTAGTATTATCTATTAATAACATAGGTTTCATGCTGTTTTCTTCTAGTTTTAAATCCATAAAAATATATTGAGAATAACTAATAAGTTCATTATTTTTCAACACATTTACTTCATCAAAAAGCTCTAATTTTGAACTATTTTTATCATACACTAACTTCTTAGCAGTTATATAATAACTAGGTGAATATACAACAACTTCACCCCATGCAGTTACTATATCCCCTTTTATTTCAAGGTTTTTAGCAATTATTTGTAAGTATTCGTCCTTTAAAGTTTCTTTACCTAATAAAATAATATTTAAAACAATTAATAAAACAATTTTAAGCATTAACGACTAATGTTTTTCCAAATTTATCATGTAATGTTTGTTTTGAATCTGTATAGTAAGCTATCAAAAAACCTATATAAAAAACAGCTTCGCTTACTACTCTACCCATAGATCTAATTAAAGAGTTAACAAAACTTACCTTTCCATAAGTATCATAATCTATAACTTGTATTTTGGCTACAAGTTTTCCAATAGTTGCCCCATAATACCAGATAAAAAATGACTGATATAAAAATTTAATAATAACTACTTGAAAAAATGCTTCATTCATGACAATCATTGTTGACATCAAATCACCATTCGTAGCAGCAATTTTATCCCACAATATAAACATCACTAAAACGGTTATTGACAAGTCATCAATAATAAAAGCTTTTACTCTTGATTTCATAGATGCTAATTCTAAATTTTCTGAATTTATTATAGTTTGTTTGTTTTCCATTTTACCCTAACTTAAAGCTTGATATGCTATATCAGTTCTACATTTTTTACCTGCAAAATGAACTTGACCACATAAAGCATAAGCTCTATTTCTAGCAGTTTGAATATCTTCACCAAAACCAATACATAAAAGAACTCTTCCACCAGTTGCAAAAAGTGTATCACCATCTTTTGTAACACCTGCATATGATATATGTGAGTTTTCTTTTAATACTTCATCATAAATATCATCAACAATAATTTCAGCTGGTTCACTACTACTATATGGATAGTTTCCACTTGCCATAACAACAGCCACCCCAAACTGATCTTTAATTTTTATATCAAGTGTATCAAGTTGTTTCGTTGCACCCTTATAAAAAAGTTCACTTACAGGAGTTTCTAATAAAGGCATAAGTATTTCACACTCAGGGTCACCAAATCTTACATTATATTCTAAAATGATTGGTTCACCATCTACTACCATTACACCTATAAAAAGAACACCCTCAAAAGGGGTACCCTCTTTTTTCATACCTTCAAGTGTAGGCTTAATAACTCTATCTTCTACTTTTTGATAAATATCATCATTTACAAGTGGAGTTGGAGCATATGCACCCATACCACCAGTATTTGGTCCAGTATCACCATCCCCTACTCTTTTATGATCTTGTGCTGCAGGTAATACTACATAGTTATCACCATCACAAATAGCAAAGATAGATAGTTCATAACCATCTAAATACTCTTCAACAATTACTGCGTTTCCAGCTTCACCAAAACTCTCACCTGATAACATTCCTGCTACTGCTTCTTTTGCTTCATCTTTAGAAGTTGCAATAATTACACCCTTGCCTGCACAAAGTCCATCTGCTTTTACAACAATTGGAGTTTTTTTCATACTATCTATGAAATTATAAGCTTCATCTTTTGATGATGTTTCTATAAACGCTGCTGTTGGTATATTGTATTTTTTAAGTATATTTTTCATATATACTTTTGAACCCTCAAGTTGTGCAGCTGCTGCACTTGGTCCAAAGATAGTTAAACCTTTTTCTTTAAATATATCTGACACACCATCTACAAGTGGTTGTTCAGGACCAACTATTGTAAGTTCTATCTCATTTTCTTTAGCCCATAAAGCTAATTCATTATAATCTTTTATATTTATATTTTCACCTAACTTATCTGTTGCCCCATTTCCTGGGCAAAAAGTTATATTATGTTCTTCTATCTCTTTTGAAAGTGCTAGTCCAATAGAGTATTCTCTACCACCACTTCCAAGT
>JAYEPD010000061.1:0-2887 GCA_034723675.1 Campylobacterota bacterium | reverse complement strand
TAAACTTAAAATTATTATGATAAAATTAAAAAAACAAATAGAATAGGGTGATTATGTTTAAAGAATTTGAATTAATAGATTTTGAAAAAAGTGCTAATACGGTTAAAAACATCATAGAAGACAATAAAATAAGACTAGAAAAGTTACTTCTTATAGATGATAAAACATATAACAACTTTGTTGTTCCATATCAAGAGATGGCTGAAGAGTTAAATGAATTTTGTACACCTATTTTTCATATAGATAGTGTAAAAAATAGTGAAACAACACAAAAAGTGTATAGTGAGTGTTTACCTTTAATCTCTATTTATAGTTCACAGTTATCATCAAATGAAAAGGTTTATAGTGCTTTTAAAGATATACAGTATAACTATAATAGCTCTTTAAGTATTGAACAACAAAAAGTTGTAGAAAATGAACTTAGAGATTTTAAACTAGGAGGTTGTGGTTTAAGTGATGAGTTGAAAAAAGAACTTGAAGAGATAAACTTAAAGCTTAGTGAACTTAGTAAAGAGTTTTCTCAGAACCTTTTAGATGCAACAAATGATTGGGAGATGATAATCGATGATTTTGAGGATGTAAAAGAGATACCTTCAAGTGATTTAGAAACTGCAAAATTTGAAGATAAAGATGGTGTAACAAAATATAAATTTACACTACAAATGCCATCTTATATTGCATATACAACTTATGGAACAAATCAAAACAGAAGAGAAGAGATATACAAAGCATACACTACAAGGGCACCCCAAAATGGAAAGTTAATAGAAGAGATACTAAAACTTAAAAAACAAGAGTCGTCTATACTTGGTTTTGATAACTATTCACAACTCTCACTTGCAACAAAAATGGCAAGTGATGAAGATGATGTTATAAACTTTCTTTATGAGTTAGCAAAGTATTCAAAAGATAAAGCTAAAGATGAGTTAGAAGAGGTTAGGGTAGTTGCACAAAAAGATGGGATAGAGAAGATTCAAAGTTATGATTTAGCATATTATAGTCAAAAACTAAAAGAGGCAAAGTATGATATAGATGAAGAGTACTATAGACCTTATTTTGAAAAGAACAGTGTTTTAAATGGACTTTTTGATTTTTTATATAAAATATTTAATATCAAGTTTGAAAAAGTTGAAGCAAAAACTTGGGATGAAAAAGTATCTGTTTATGAGCTGAGTGAAGATGGTAAAAAAATAGCAAGGCTTTTTGTAGACTTAGAAGCTAGAAGTGACAAAAGAGGGGGTGCTTGGATGAACAACTGGCACACTCATAGCATCTTAAATGATAAAGAAAAGTTAGCAACAGCTTATATAATATGTAACTTTCCTGTATCAAATGAAAATACACCATCTCTTTTAAGACATAGTGATGTTGTAACACTTTTCCATGAGATGGGTCATGCTCTTCATCATATGTTAAGTGATGTAAAAGAACCATTTGTAAGTGGTATCAATGGTGTAGCTTGGGATACTGTTGAGTTTCCGTCACAATTTTTAGAATACTTCTCTTATGAGAAACATATTTTACAGATGTTTGCAAAGCATTATAAAACAAAAGAGGTGTTAGATGATAACTCAATTGATAAGCTAATTCGAGCTAAAAACTTTCAATCTTCACTTGCTACCATAAGACAAGTAGAGTTTGCGCTTTTTGATTTTAAAGTTCATCAAAAACTTTACAATGAACAAGAGATTCAAACACTACTAAATACAATAAGAGATGAGATATCAGTGATAAAACCACCACTTTACAATAAATTTCAAAATGGTTTTGCACACATTTTCTCAGGTGGTTATGCTGCAGGGTATTATAGCTATAAATGGGCAGAGGTTTTAAGTGCTGATGCTTTTTATATGTTTATAGAAAAAGGTATCATGGATAAAGAGTTAGCTTATAAATACAAAACTATTATTTTAGGAAAGGGTGGTAGTGCTGATATGAATCAACTATACACTGATTTTAGTAATAGAAAACCAGATATTAAATCTTTATTAAAAATTGATGGTATTATCAGTTAATTTTTGATAATATGCGAATATTTAAAATATAATAAAACACCTAATAAAAAGGAATGAAAATGCAAGAAAATGGTACAGTTCAACAGTTAAGTGCAGCACTTACTCAATTATTAACAGCTTACGAAAAATTAAAAGAAGAAAATGATCAAATAAAAACAGAAAATGCAACTTTAAAAGATGAGATTGATGATCTTGAACTTCGAAATAGGGGGCTAGATAGTAGAGTAAGAGCACTTAATGATACCACTAAAGTACACTCTAGTGAGATGGATAATATGTTAGGAAAAATAGAATCTATACTTGGAACTCCACTAGAAACTGTAGTTGAGGAAAAAAAAGAGGAGGTTGCTGAACAGCCTGTAAAGAATGATTATTTCTCACAAAATGACAATTCAAATATTGAGAATAGTAATATAGAGAACAATAAAGAAAATAATATCAATAATAACCAAAGCAATCAAATAGAATCCAAAGAGGAAAAAAAAGAGGAGATTGATCTAGGAAGAATGCAGTCTTTATTAAATGGATTTGATAGTTAACTTTGACTATTCAATTAGATAAAGATCAGTTATATTCTGTTTTTAACACTGATAATTTTAATAATATAGAATCAACAATAAATAATATGTCACCATCAATGGTGGAATATTATTTGAGTGATTTATCATCTTATACATCTGAGCCTATATATTTAAACAGGTCTAATATACAAACAACTATATCTATAGGTGAATATTTTTTATTCTTAGATTACAATGATGATGTATATCTTGAATTTATAGAAAAAGAAGATGAGTATGAGACGGCGAGTTTTTGGTAACAATATCTAATGATATAATTTGTAAAGAATTTATATTATGTTAACCAATTAA
>JAYEPD010000060.1:0-2922 GCA_034723675.1 Campylobacterota bacterium | reverse complement strand
GCTTTTATTATGTTGGTATTTGATTTTGGAGGGCTTTGTAAAAAGCTTGAATTGGAAAGTGGTTCTATTAGTTCATTTAGTAAAAGTGGTACAGAAAGTTATAGCTCACTATTTTGTTTATCTGATTTTACAGGTGGTGTTACTTTTATGGGTGGCGATGAGTTTAGTTTTGGTGTTGTCTTTGGTGGTGATGATTTTGATTGTGATGGTGCAGTTGGTTTTGGCATTAGGTGGACTTCTCTTCATAGGGCTTATGCCAGTCATGTGGGTTGCTCTCTAAAGGAACTAAAAGAAAAAAATGAGGAATGGGATTTGGAAATGTTTGAATCTGATTGGTACGGAAAGCTTGTAGATGAATTTATTTGGTTTATTAAATCTAGGTTGGGAGTATAAAAATGGGTACTAGTTGTGCATTGGTTCGTGTTGTAAAAAATCACGATGAAAGTGATTTTGTTTTAGAAGGTGTTCGTGTAAATCTTGATGGCTATCCTGAGTGGATGAGAAATGTTTTAAATGAAGGTGATTGGTTAACTCCAAACTGCTTGGATGTTTTATTTAGTAAAGGTGAAATTCGTTCTTTGTCTTCTAATCTTGATGAGTCCGAGTGGTATGGCAATTCTCAATCCTTTGGTGGTGCTTCTTTATCTGAAATAAAAAAGGAAGCTGGAGCTGATTATGTTTATTTTTATTACGAGGAGTTGAAATGTTGGATTTAAAGAAAAGGTTTACAAAATGGAAATAGGTAGAATTTTTTGGGATGAGATGAAAGTGTATGGTGCTGATGCTTATGGTTGTAATAAATTTAAAATATTTAATTATGTACCACCAGTTGCTTGGGAGTGTGTAATTAATAATAATATCTTTGATGTTGGTTCTGTTTTAGATGAGGATGACTTGGAAAATGCAGAAGCTAAAGATTTTTATATTGATTGTATGGACTTGGATATTTTCCTTGAAAAATGGATTACTTACTTTGGAGGGCTTGACCTTGAATAATATTTATATTGAAAATGGTTATAAAAATCGTAAGGATTATTTGGTATGTCTTGCTGATGAGTATGGTGTCTTTACTGATACTGTATTTGCTCTTGCATCTATTCTTGGTGCTGTTGAAGATTTTGACGGCTTAATTAATAGTTTGGAGGAATTGTAAAATGGGAACTAGTAAAGATATCTTAATTGATAGAATTGATGAGCTTGAAGCTGATAGAAATAATTTAGCTTCATTTATTGAAAGCTTGGGGTATAACGACAGTCAAATATCTGTTATTGTAAATGATGGTAAATTGGACGAGCCTGTTGCTCTTAGCAATCAAAAAACGATTATTGATATTGTTGGATTTAATAATGCTGACCTTGGTTATAAAAAATATGGTGGTGCTGAATATATAAAAACAAAAGCTTCTGTTGAATTGCTTGATAAAAAATATCTAAATTGGAAAATAGAACGTTATGTTCCTAGTGGTTATGGCGATGGAAATCATCCAACTATTCGTGGTGATTTGGTTCTTACTGATACTCAGTTGCAAATTATTTCAAAAATTGGTTTTAGGAAATCTGTTAAGCAAATTTTGGAGCTACCTGATTATCTTGAGTGTAAATTTGATTCTGCTCTTCTATTTATGAAAGAGAGTTGTTGATTATGTGGAATAATGAAGTATTTACAGTAGTTGTAGTTGAGTATCGTTCTTTAACTGAAGTGCATTCTTTTAAAAATATAGATGATGCAAAGGCAAAAGCTATTGAGCTTGCTAATGAATATTATGCTCATAATGGTATGGCATATTTCTTAGATGGTGCTGATAAAAAGTTTGAAGATTATGGAACGACAAGGGATTATTTTAATAGTGATTTTTATCATGATAATGAAGATAATTGCAATGTTGAAATATTTGAAAATAGCATATTATAAAGGGAGATTTTAAAATGTGTAAACGACATATTGAACAACCAACTTTTGATGAGATGGTTGATAAATTTAAAGAAAATAATTATATAGAAATTGGCTATATAACTGGCATTAAAAAATTTTATATTACAGGAGATAGATTATGAAAAGCTTATTTATTCGAGAGAAGTGTTGGGATGATTATATTGGTATGCTTGATGCCTTTGGACATGAAAGTGAACATGAAGTTTGGGAAGCCAATGGTGGTGCTAAAGAGTTAAGAATTTGTACTGATGTGCTTGATGATGCTGTTATTGAGGAACTTGATAATTGTATATTTTGTTCAAACGATACAAGTTGTTTAGCAGATTTTATAACTGCTAAAAACTATGATTATATTATTTTATGGAGATAGCTGATGATTGATTATGTTGGGGAAACTAAAATTAATGAACGAACAGTTAGTAATAAAATATCGCAAGGTAAGGATGTATTTATCGAACTTGATGAATTTAAAGATAAACGACAGGAGCATTTTATGGTGCTATATTTAGATGGAGCAAATATTGTACTTGAAACTAGAGTGATATCAATTGGTACTATAAATCAATCATTAGTACACCCTAGAGAAGTTTTTGCACCTGCAATTGAACTTAGAGCCTGTTCAATTATAATTGCTCATAATCATCCTAGCGGTGTATTAAAACCAAGTACCGAAGATTTTGCAGTTACAAAACGACTTTGTAAGTCAGGAAAGCTTTTAGGTATAGAAGTATTAGACCATGTGATTATAAGTAAGAATGGGTATTTGTCTATGAAAGATGAAGAATTATTATAAATTAAAAGGAAAAATTAAAAATGAATATTAAAAGATTAAAATTTCAAATTGAAGCTATTGAAAAAGCTTATGATTTGTTTACAACTGATAAAAATAAAGCAGAAGAAATTGCTGATTTTATTTATAGTTTTAGAGATGGTGACTATAAGGCACCTGAGGATGCATTGGATGGTTGGTGCAGAATGAATGACAATGA
>JAYEPD010000059.1:0-2942 GCA_034723675.1 Campylobacterota bacterium | reverse complement strand
TTCATCATTTCCACCCATTCCACCACTTGCACGGCTTTTACCAATAGCATCAATCTCATCTATAAATATAATAGCAGGAGCATTTTTCTTTGCTTGTTCAAAAAGGTCTCTTACTCTACTTGCTCCTACACCTACAAACATCTCTATAAATGAAGAACCAGTCACACTTAAAAACTCACAATCAGCTTCACCAGCCACTGCTTTTGCTAAAAGAGTTTTACCAGTTCCTGGAGGTCCTACAAGTAAAACACCTTTTGGTATTTGAGCTCCTAGATTTATATACTTATCTGGGCTTCGTAAGAATTCAACTATTTCAGATACTTCATCTTTAGCTTCTTTATTTCCTGCCATATCTTCAAACTTTACTTTTGGCTTTTCACTATTTATCATCTTCTTAGCACCACCCATACCAAGAATTCCTCCAGCTCCTCCACCAAGTGATTTTGACATTCTTCGTGCTAAGAACATCCAAATTGCAAAAAAGAATACAAGAGGAAGTACCCAACCAAATAACATATCAGCTAATAGATTTTGTTCATTTACCCCACCATAATTTATCCCTAATCTTTCAAGTTCAGGTATTAAAGTAGTATCATTATCAACTTTTCTAGCTCTATAAGTAGTTTTCATTCCACCTTCAGGTTTAGATACAGCTTTAATATTAACATCACCTATTCCAACATATTCAATTTGACCATTTGATATAAGTTTTTTTATATCCGAATAAGCTACGGTTTTATTTACATTTTGACCATATGCAGTACTTCCACCATTTGCATTCATATCATCTGCAGGGAAAAAGCTTTTAAAAGCCATCACTGTTACTATTGAAAATATCACAAATACAATTATAGGGTTTTTATCAAAAAACCCATTCATATTATTATTGTTTTTATCATTCTTATTTTCTTGGTTATCCATTTTTTTCCTTTTTCATTATCAAAGTTATCCATTCATTTTGTTGTAACTCTTCAATTCTTTTACAATCTTTAAATTTGTTTAAAACTTTATCTTTATGCTGTTCCATAATACCAGATAATATTATAATACCATCATTCTTTGTTATACTTTTAATATCTTTTGAAATCATAGACAATACATCAGCTACAATATTTGCAATTACTACATCATAAGTTTTATCTGTAGTATTAGCACTTCCTTCCCAATATTCGTTTACGATAACATCATTTGATTTGAAGTTTTTTAATGCATCATCTACTGATACAGGATCAGTATCACATATATCAACTATTGCACCTAATTTAGATGAAGCAATTGCAAGTATACCACTACCTGTACCAACATCACAAACACTAATCCCTTTAGTTATATAGTTTTGTATAGCTACTAAACATTCATTTGTAGTTTCATGGTGACCTGAACCAAATGCCAGTGTCGGATCTATCACGATATTGATTTTTCCATCTTTTTTTTCATTCCAACTTGGATGGATGTAAAATTTTCCAATCTCTATAGGCTGTACACTTTGTTGATATTGTTTTATCCAGTCTTGATTTTCTTTTTTTAATAAAATAGTTTCACAAGTTATATCAGTATCAAACGCTACACTTAACTCTTTTGCAAAAGCTTTTATACCACTTTCTACATCATCAAGTGTTTCTTCACTTCTAACTATAATCGAATCATCCAATTCTTCCAGTGCATCTTGTGTTAAACTAGAAGCTAAATCTAAAAATAATTCATAATATAAATTTGGCTTTATAACAAGCTCATAATAATACTTTTCCAAAATCACCTCTTTTGTATTTAAGAGTGATTATAACAAATTTTTCCTAAAACGATTTTTTAAAAAAACAACTTCATCAAATTCATTAATATTATATTTATAAAGTGGTTCAAAACCAAATGTTTTTATATCAAATTTCAACTCACTTTCAATTTTATGTGATATAAAAACAACTAACATATCAATATCATTTTTAACTCTTTCTAAAAGGTTATAGCCACCTTCATACATTATAAACTGTTCACGATTTAAAAATTTTATTTTATCTGATATATTTACAACTCTACCATTAACTTCAAAAAGAGCTATTTTTTTATCAAACTCTTTTTTATTTGAATAGATTAATATATCTGGTGCTTTATTGACTTTAGCAAATCTACTATCTAATGTAGGTCTATCATCACGAACAGTTTGACCCCCTATAACCATCAAGTCAAGTTTTGTTCTTATCTCATGTACCAAATTTAAACTTTTCTGTGTCGTTATATATCCACCATCAATTGAACCATCTTCTCTCATTGCTATTTTAAAAAACTGAAAACTTTTATCTTGCCACTTTACAAATGGGTATAATAAATTATCACTTTCTACTGAATATAAAACTTCAACCTCTATACCAGCATTTTCCAATCGTTCTTTTCCACCACTTGCAGTTTTATTTGGATCTAAAGTTCCTATATAAACTTTCTTTATTCCTATTGATTCTAAAAGCATAGCACAAGCTGGAGTTTTCCCTATATGATTACAAGGTTCAAGAGTTACATATATCTCACAATCTTTAAAAAAGTTATTGTGGTTATCTTTTAAAAAATCATGTATCTCATGAGATGTTGTTATATCTTTAAGTTTTGAATTAAGATTTGATTTTAAAAAAGCTGATTTTAAAGCATTTACTTCTGCATGAGGAGATCCTGCTTCTTTATGAGCTTCTACTGCTAATATCTCATTATTTTTTACTACACAAGCACCAACAGCAGGATTTGGATATGTTAGAAGTTGATACCTCCAAGCTTCATTTATGCACAATTGTATATATTGGCCGTTCTTATCTGACACTACTTAAATTAGTTCCATTCAAAATAAGTTGATGCTGATAAAATATCATCAAAGTTTAAAGAGATCTCATTTTGTGATTCATCTTTTATAGTCACAATATTATCATCAACTTTGATAATTTCACCCTTTATAACTTCTG
>JAYEPD010000058.1:0-14293 GCA_034723675.1 Campylobacterota bacterium | reverse complement strand
AATAGCATCTTTAATTGGTGTATATTTTGGAATTAAGATAAAAAATATAATACATTTACAATCATACAAAAAACTTATTTTAGCTATGTATATAGTTATATTGTTGTTGTTTTTATATAAATTATAAAAGTTTATCTATTTTGTTATTACTATCTAAAATAATATTTATCCTTGATATGTCACAGTTTTTGATATATAAAGCATTAAACGATAGATTTGATATACATATAAATATCTCATCATCATCTAACTCTTTGGCATCTAAAATTTTAATATCTCCATAGGTATAACTTTTTTCTAAAAAATTTATCTCAATATCTGATATATTTGAATCTTCATTTGCTAATATAAATCTATTTGTTTGTCCAAAAGGTACTATTTGAGAACTTTTATTTATAAATAACGGTTTAAAAAGATTGAAGTTATGTAACTTCTTTAAGTCTAATTTATAATCAAAAAGTTCAAGCTGTTCAAGTAGATCATTTATGTAAACAGTTGGTAATTTTAATCTGTCAAAAAATTTGTCTTTGTGAGAAAATGATGTTTCAAATAATGAGTGAGTAGTTAAGTTTTCTATTTTGAAGTCGTGATTTTTGAGTATCATAAAGTCACTCGTTATAGCACTTAAAAAAGTATCATTTGTACTAAATATTATTTTTGTAGTTTCTATATTGTTTAAAAGTTCAAAATCAATATTTATATCATTTTTTAAAAGTATTATATCTTTCATATCTTTTGTTTTAAATATCTTTAAAAGATGGTAAAATATTTTATTTATTTTGATAAAATTTATATTTTTATTGAGTAATTTATATCGAAGTGAATTTGTAATAGCTTTATTTATAGAATCAACTTTTATAAAAGCTATCTCATTATCAATTATATCTGGTATAAATTCAGATATTATTGCAAATGCACCATTTTTTACAGCTATTTGTATATCTTCTTGATCAAAACATATAAAAGCATCACCCTCATGTACTTTTTTAACATTTAAAATAATTTGGGTGATAAAAGATATAGCAGGGGTATTTAAAAGTTTCCCCTCAACTATATCTGTTAGTGCTGTTATTTGCATAGTGTTGTATTGTAAACTTTTATTAGCTTACTTTAGTTCCAGCTATTTTATTACCTTCAGGTCTTAAAAGATGCAATCCATTTTCATCTTTTGCTGCTAAAAGCATCCCTTCACTTAGCATACCCATAAGTTTTGCAGGTTTTAGGTTTGCAACTACACAAGCTTGAGTTCCTACTAATGATTCTACTGAATAAAACTCTTTAATACCAGCAAGTATTTGTCTTGGATGCTCTTCACCAATATCAATTTGTAGTTTTAAAAGTTTTTTAGACTTTGGAACTTCAACTGCTTCTATAATAGTACCAATTCTAAGTGTTGTTTCAAAAAACTTGTCAATTGTAATGATATTGTCCTCTTCCATAGTTGACTCTTCTTTCCCTTTTAGAGATTCTTTTCTAGGTTTTTCTACAATAGATTCTGCTTTTTGAACATCTGCTGTTGCAATTAATTCTTCTTCAATTCTAGGGAATAGGGCATCTATTTTAGTTATTGTTACATCTTCTACTATACCTTTGTTAATTATAAGTTCTTTATATGTATCGTTGTTTATAATTATATCTAATGATTGTGCAATCTTTTTGATTTTTTCAGGCATTACAGACTCTAGCATAACTGATACTTTTGCCATAATATTTACAATAAGTGCAACTAATGCCATAGCTTCATCAGCTCTTCCATCTTTCATCATAGCCCATGGTTCATAATCCCCAATAGCTTTATTTGCTATTGTAAGTATCTTCCATAAATCTTCAAGGTATCTGTTTATTTGCATATTGTATAAATATTGTTCAATATTTTCAAGTATACCATGAACTTCATCTATCTCTTTTTGGTGATATTTTAAAACATCTTTTGATGTAACTTTAAAATCAAAATATTTTCCACTCATACCTTGTATTCTGTTCAATAAATTTCCTAAATCATTTCCTAAGTCTGAATTAATTCTATCCATTAATGCTCGTTGGCTAAAATCTCCATCTTGACCAAATGGTACCTCTCTTAACATAAAATATCTAAATGCATCAAGTCCATAAGCATCAGCAATCTCTTTTGGATCTACAACATTGCCTTTTGATTTTGACATTTTTTCACCATCTCTTGTCCACCAACCATGAGCTGCTATATGTTTTGGCATTGGAAGTTCTAGACTCATAAGAAATGCAGGCCAAAAAATAGCATGAAATCTAAGTATATCTTTACCTACAAGTTGTGTATTTGCAGGCCAATATCCCATATTCTTATCATCTGTTCCATAACCTAAACCTGTTATATAATTAAGAAGAGCATCTAACCATACATACATAACATGTTTATCATCACCCATAGACTCAGGAAGTTTTACACCCCAATCAAATGATGTTCTTGAAATTGAAAGATCGTTTAATCCACCACTTACAAAGTTTATAATCTCTTTTGCTTTAGATCTTGGCAATATAAAATCAGGATTTTCTTCATAAAGTTTAAGAAGTTTCTCTTCATAGTTTGAAAGTTTAAAAAAATAACTCTCCTCTTTTATTATAGTAGTTAGTTTCCCACAATCAGGACAAGAGTTATTATCTAAAAGTTGTGCATCTGTAAAAAATGTTTCACAACTAACACAATAGTTACCCTCATAGTTGCCTTTATATATATCACCTTTATTAAACATAGTTTGAAAGGCTTTTTGTACACCCTTTTTATGATCTTCATCTGTTGTTCTTATAAACTTATCATAAGATATGTCAAAATCATCCCACAATGTTTTAAATTTACCACTTATCTCATCTGAATATTCTTTTGGTGTTTTGTTACGAGCTATTGCACTATCTGCAATTTTTTGACCATGTTCATCTGTACCTGTTAAAAAGAAAGTATCATGACCTACTAATCTACTATAACGAGCAAGCATATCTGCTATAATTGTTGTGTATGCATGACCTATATGTGCTATATCATTTACATAATAAATTGGAGTGGTTATATATACTTTCTTACACGATTCTGACATAATTATTCCTTGAAGTTACTTATTGTTTATATTCGCGATTATATCTAAAATCTTTTTATAAATTGATGAAATGTAGTTCAATTACGCGTAATTTCTTTGTTAATCTTAAGTAAAACTTATTGTGAGGATTGAACTAAAATTGCTGAACTTACATAGAAGATAATATTATTTTAATATAAAACAATGTAGAATAATATATGACTTATAACTTATTATTAATTGATGAAAATATATCTTATCACAATACTTTAAATATCCTTGAACCTCTTGATGCAAAAAGAGTATACTATGGACCAAATGAAGATACAATAAAAGACTATCTAAAGCGTTATAAGATACATGTAATTATATTAAATACTAATTACTTTTTATTAGAAGAATTAGATAGAATAATAGGTGCATTAGATAAAAAATATAGTGAAATACCAATACTGTTAGTTGGTGATTATGATAATATTGAGCTTTATACACATCTTTTGATTTACGATATTATAGATATACATATGTATGATAAAATAATCCTAAACAAAATAAAATATTTTCAAATACTATATAAAAGAGAATTAGAACATGAAAGTGATATTCGTAAGCTACTTTATATAGATAACTTAACAAAACTTCCAAATAGAATTAAACTTATACATGATATTCAAGATAAATCAATTGGGATAGATGCTATAGCAGTAATTGATCTGAATTCATTTAAAGAGATAAATGATTTTTTTGGACATAGAATAGGGGACAATATTTTAAAAAAAGTTGTAGATATTATCAATGAGATGATTAAATTTATAGTTGATAAAGTAGAATTGTATAAATTCTCTGCAGATGTTTATTGTCTTGCAAACAAAAAATTATCACATAATGACTTTGAAAATATGGTTACATATATATTGGGTTCTATTGAGAGTAATGTTATAAAAGAGGATGAACATGAGATAGATATAAGAGCAACAGCAGGTATCACTTTTTCCCCTAAAAACAATAAACTAATAACAGCAGATTTAGCACTTCACTCAGCAAAAAAACAAAATAAAAATTATCTTGTTTTTTATGAAGAGCTTGACAATATAAGAGAATACGAGAACAATATGTTATGGACTAAGAAGCTTAAAAAAGCTATGGAAAGTGATAATATAATTGTATATTTTCAACCTCTTGTTAATAATAAAACAATGAAAGTTGACAAATATGAGTGTTTAGTAAGGATGCTTGATGATGAGAAAGTAATATCCCCTTTTTTCTTTTTAGATATTTCAAAAAAAGCAAATAAATATGCTAATATAACAAAAATAGTAATAGAGAAATCGTTTCAAGAGTTTGAATTTTTGGACTTTGAGTTTTCTATTAATGTATCTTATGAAGATATACAAGATAGTGAATTTATAGGTTTTATTAAAGAAAAATTAGCTATCTATGATGTATCAAATAGAGTAGTTTGGGAGATATTAGAAGATGAAGGTATTAAAAACTATGATATTTTATTTGAGTTTATAAAAGAGGTTAAATCATTAGGCTGTAAAGTTGCGATTGATGATTTTGGGAGTGGGTATTCTAACTTTGAGCATCTTTTAAAAATGGATGTTGATTATCTTAAAATAGATGCATCTCTTATTAAAAATATAGCAGTTGACGAGAATAGTTACAAGGTAGTAAAAACAATTATAGAGTTTGCAAATAGTTTAAATCTAAAAACAATAGCAGAATATGTAGAAAATAAGAATATATTTGATATTACAAAAGAGTTAGGAACAAACTACTCTCAAGGGTATCATTTCTCAGCTCCTATACCAAAACCAATTTTAGAAAAGTTTTGAGATACAGATAAATCAACTTTTTTCTAAAAACTCTTGTATCTCTTTTGATATGTTTTCAATCGGTTTTTTTGCATCAATTATCAATAAGTCTATAGTTTTGTTACCCATTTTATTGATCATATTTATAGCTTCTATCATTCTTGTTTGAATATCTAAAAGGTAAGCACTACCTCTTTGTTCTATGCTATCTTGCTCTTTTAAAGAGAGTCTATATTCTAACTCCTCTTTTGTTAATTCTAAGATAATGATTTTATCAGGCATAGCACCATTTAGTGCCATGATATTTAAACTAATAGCAATCTCTAAAGGAGCAGTTTTTGCATAAGCAATACCACTTAAGAATCCTCTATCACTTATAACAATATCATCTCTATGTTTTTTAACAATCTCATAACTATGCTCAGCACGATCTGCTAAAAACAGAAACATCTCTGCAACTTTTGATTTTGCTTCACCATTTAAAACCATCTCTCTTAGTTTTATACCTATATCTGTACCACCTGGTTCTTTTGTAAATATAGCTTCAGGATATTTTTGTTTTAAAATATCTAATTGAGTTGATTTCCCTGCTGTGTCTATACCTTCTAATATTACATACATTCTTCTTTTACCTTTTTGTTTAAATTTTCAATTATATTTTTAGGGACAAGATGACTAAAGTCAGCATTGAACCTAATAAGTTCTCTAACGATTGATGAACTTACAAATGCATTTCTAAGACAAGGCATCAAAAAAATTGTATCAATATCTTTATCTAAAGAACTATTAGCATATGACATTTGAAGTTCATATTCAAAGTCTGTGTTAGTTCTTAACCCCCTAATAATATTATACACATTTTCTTTTCTAGCAAACTCTACTAAAAGTGTATCAAATGACTTTACTGTAACCCCTTTTAGGTCTTTAACTGCATCTTGTATAAGACTTATTCTACTATTTATATTGAACATAGGTTGTTTCATATTAGAATCAGCTACCCCTATAATAATCTCATCGTATACTTTTAAACCCCTTTTTATAATATCCATATGTCCATTTGTAATTGGATCGAAGGTCCCACTATAAATAGCTTTTTTAATTTTCATTTTTACTCCCATCTTTTATAAAGATTATGTTTTATTTTTAATATATCAAACCACTTACCAATGATAAAGTTTTCCATATCATCAAGCGTTTGTTGTTTACTATAGTATCCAAGAACAGGTGGTGCTATAGTGACACCTAAATTTGATAATTTTGTCATATTTTCCAATTGGATGGTGTTATAAGGCATCTCTCTTGGTGCTATAACTATATCTCTATTCTCTTTTAACATAACACTAAAAACACGAGTTATTAAGTTATCTGAAATACCTACACTACACTTTGCAAGTGTGTTCATACTACAAGGCACTATGATATAAGCATCTGTTTGAAAAGAGCCAGATGATATAGATGAAGCTAAGTTTGTATCATCAAAGTATGTTATATGTTTATCATTTGGTAAATTCAAACCTTCTTCTAAAGCTAAAGTCTTTTTAGCACCACTTGATAATATAGCAAATATGGTTATATCTTTTGGCATTAAAGTTAAAAACTTTATTGCTAGTTTTACACCTGAAGCTCCTGTTATTCCTACTATTAGTTTCAATTAACACCTTTATTTATCTCTTAATATGTTATAGATTTTAACAAAATGGGTATAGAAATTACCTGAAATAAAAAAAAAGTAATAAATAATTATTAATTTTACAATTCTTAATATTAGATTAAGTAATATAAGTGTAACATACTGTATAAGTTATAATTTTATAATAATATTTATTGTATTATCATAAAAATTAATACTATACAAAATATAAAAGGAAATGACAATGGAAAAAGTAGTAAGTTTTATAAGAGTAAATAAAAATAATGATGAGTATACAGAAGAACAAGCAGTTACAATTGCTAAATATTTAAAAGAAAAAAATCTCAAGTTGGATAAAAATATTGAGGTTGAAGTAAATATCCCAGATGAGGAGACAAATATTCATAAGATATTAGAGACATGTAAAAAAGGTTGTGTAGTAGTTGTAAGTGATATAAATGTATTTGGTAGAACAACAGCTGCTATTCTTTTAAATATAAAATACCTTCTTGATCATGGGGTAAGAATCATCAGTGTAAAACAAAATCTTGATTTTGTAGATAAAGAAGATATGTTGACAAAAATGATTTTAGGTGTTATTAGTATGACAATAAATCTTGAAAAAGATTTAATGAGTTTAAGAACAAAAGAAGCACTAACTGCAAAAAAACTTGATGGTATAAGTTTAGGTAAACCAAAAGGTACAATTCAAAAGTCAAAATTTGATCTACAAAGAGATAAGATAGAGGAGTTACTAGCTTTGGGATTAAGTGTAAGAAAAATAGCAAAAGTGCTTGGATATAACAATCATATAGGTTTAAATAATTATGTTAAAAAAAGAAATATAAGAGAAGATATAAATATAGAAAAACAGATGGCAAGCTAAATTTGACATTATATATTCTTTTAAAGAAATTATTAAACAAAAATAGGTTATAAATCCACTTAATAAATAAATTTATAGGATTTTAACAATGTCATTAATGATAACAGATGAATGTATAGCATGTGATGCATGTAGAGAAGAGTGTCCAAATGAGGCAATTGAAGAGGGTGATCCGATATATATTATAGACTCTGATATGTGTACAGAGTGTGTGGGTAGTTTTGATGAGCCTCAGTGTATTGAAGTGTGTCCTGTTGATTGTATAGTTTTAGATACCGACAATCAAGAGACTATGGAGGAGTTGCAATTTAAATTTAATCAAATGGAAAAAGAAGAGTAAGGTTTAGATATGGCTAAAATAACAACCATTATAGATATTGGTTCAAATTCAATGAGAATGGTTGTTTTTAAAAAAACGAGTAGGTTTGCATTTCATTTGATAAATGAATCAAAATCAAAAGTAAAAATATCTGAAGGTTGTTATGCAAATAATGGAAATCTTCAATCTATCCCAATGCAAAGAGCTTTTGAAGCTTTAAAATCTTTTCTTAAGATTGCAACAAATTTAAAATCAAGAAAAATATTATGTGTTGCAACTTCAGCATTAAGAGATGCTCCAAATAAAAAACTTTTTTTATCTAGAGTTTCTAAAGAATTAAATTTAAACATAAAAGTTATTGATGGGACAAAAGAGGCTTATTATGGTGGAGTTGCTGCTTTAAATTTAATAGATTGTGATAACTTTACAACTATTGATATTGGTGGTGGAAGTACTGAGTTTGCTTTTATAACAAATAATAATATTATAGATACTATATCATTAAATATAGGAACAGTTAGAATACAAGAGTTGTTTTTTAATAACAATGATTTAGATGGTGCAAAACAATATATAATAAATCAACTTCAAAAGATAAATAAAAACTTGCCAATAGTAGTGGGACTTGGTGGAACTGCTAGGGCTTTAAGTAGAATGATTGTTTTAAAAGATAATTATCCTTTGGAAGTGTTACATGGATTTAATTATAGTGTTGATAAAAATATTAATCTATTTAACAATATAATTGATGCGAAAAACAATAAAGAGTTAAAGTACCTAGGTGTTGCAAAAGATAGGTATGATACTATAGCTGTTGGTACATTTATATGGAAAACAATTTTAGAATACTTTAGCGTAGAAAAAGTTATCACAAGCGGTGCTGGGGTTAGAGAGGGTGTTTATTTGACTGATATACTTAGAACTACAAATGATAAATTTCCTTCAAATTTTAATATAGGTGTACGAAGTTTACTTGATAGATTTGTTGATGATGGAAGCCAAAGTGCATATCTTGGAAATAATGCTAAACAAATATTTAATTCATTATACTCTTTACATAAATTAGATACAAAGTATAGGTCAATTTTAGTAGTTTCTTCAAAACTTCAACAAATAGGTATCTCTTTAAATTTTGATAAAAATGAAGATCATACTTTTTGGTATATATTAAATGGTTTAACTTATGGTTTTACGCATGAAGATAAAGTCTTAATAGCTACAATTGCAAGATTTACAAAAAAGTCATTACCAAAACAAAAAGATATAGTTGGTTTTGAAGATCTTCTACCTGATATTAGAACAATACAATGGTTGAATTTTATGATGACACTGAATATCTCTTTAAATAGTGAATTTACAAAAACAAATTTTACTTATACTTTAGATAATAATGTTCTAAAAATATCTTCTAAAGATAATCAATATATAGTAAAAAGATCGTTGCTTAAAATAAAAACAATGGACAATTTAGAGATAATTTATAATAGTTAGGTGTATCTTTGAAACTTTTTTACTTTTCCGTTACTAAACATCAATACAAATATTTTAATAAATTAAAAGACAATTTACCTTTTGATAGTATTCATAAATTTTTTCCAAATTTAAGTGTATCTATTGATGGTTTTTTATATTTTAAAAATATAGATGTAAAAGATATATATGAATTGAAATTTAAAGAGATAGATAAAAAATACAAAAGTGTTATAAAAAAAACTTTATATAAATCTTTTTTAAAACTTCAAGCCCCTTGGGTAGTTTCAGTTACTTATAAAACTATAAAAAGTTATAATCCTGATTTTGTAGTTTTATGGAATGGTAAAAAGTTTCATCAAGCTATAGTAGAAAAAGTATCAAAAAGTTTAGATAAAAGATGTATCTATTTTGAAAATGGTGTTTTACCAGATACTACAACTATTGACTTTGTTGGAGTAAATGCAACAGCTTCCATATCAAGAGAGTATAGTTTTTATAAAAATTTAAACTTTACAGATAAAGAAACTTTATCTAAAAATATAATATCAAGAGTATCAAAAAATAAAGCAAAAAATAGTGTTGTTAAATTGCCAGATAATTATATATTTGTACCTTTTCAAGTTGGATATGATAGTCAAATTATGAGCCATTCACCTTGGATAGAAGATATGTATGAATTTTTTGAAATAGTTGAATATTTGTCGAAAAAAATAGATTTAAAGTTTGTGATAAAAGAGCATCCAAGTGATAGGGTAAATGACTATTCAAGTTTATACAAGAGAGTAAATGACAATATATTTTTTACAAGCCAAAATACTCAAATGCTTATAGAAAAAAGTAGTGCAGTTTTAACTATAAATTCAAGTGTTGCTATCGAGTCTTTACTATTTCATAAAAAAGTTATAGTTTTAGGTGAGGCATTTTTTACAATTGATGGTATAGTTAAAATAGCAAATAACAAAAATGAAATATTAAATATACTTAAAGATATAGATAACTTTGAACCTGATATAAAAACAATAGATAACTTTTTAAAATATCTTAAATACAACTATTTAGTTCCAAAAAGTTGGCGTGAACCAAATAAGGAACATTTTGATATAATAGAGTCTAAAATAAAAGATAGGATAAGTAATGGTTAGACAGTTTTTAGATTATATAACACATTCATTTAATCCAGATAATTTTAAACTAGTGATGACTATATTGGTTAAAAATGAGGAAGATATAATAGAAAAAAATATCACCACTCATACAAAATTAGGCGTTGATGCTTTTGTAGTTATGGATAACAATTCTACAGATGAAACACAAAACATACTTAAAAAACTACAAGAAGATTATGAGATAACTATTATAGAAGAACATGGTCTTTACAACCAAGCAAAATGGATGAAAAGACTTGCATATGAGGCAAAAAAGATATATAAAGCAGACTGGGTTATAAACAATGATGCTGATGAGTTTTGGATACCACAAAATGGTCATACAAATCTAAAAGAGATATTAAAGTTCAAAGGGAGCGTTATAACTTGCCATAGGTACAATATGCTTTTAACTTCTGATATAGAAGATTGTTTTGAATCACTTTATAGAGTAAACAACCCAATATATTATAGAAAAGAGACACAAGAGACAAGTGAAAAAGTCTCTATAGTGTTAGCAAAAAATTCGCCTAAAGTTATCATAAATCCAAATGGACTTTTTATGATAAGAGGTGGAAATCATAAAGCTCTACATATAGCTAATATGAAAGACTATTTTACTACATATGATAAAATAAAAAGGTTTCCTGAGATAGTTGTGTACCATTATCCTATAAGAAGCTATGAACAGTTTGAAAAAAATATCATAAATAGAAAAAACTTACTAGAATCAGGTAAGAAAATCAAAATGGGTCCACACTATAGAAGATGGGTAAAGATTTACAATGAAGGTGGACTTAAAGATGAATTTGATACAAATGTTGTTTTTCAACAAAAAGAAATCGAAGTTTTAGAAAAGTTTGATGTTGTAAAAAAAGATGAATCTATTAAAGACAAAATATAAGGGGGTGTAAAATGGGTGCATTAAGACTAGAAGACTTACCGCGATATGATTATGATGATTATAAGATATGGGAAGGTAGATGGGAACTTATAGATGGTATAGCATACGCAATGGCTCCATCTCCAATAGATATACATCAAGATGTAAGTGGAAATATACATATAGAACTGAAAAGTTTATTAAAAAAATGTAAAAATTGTAAAGCAAGTTTAGCTGTAGATTGGAAAATATCAAATGAAACAGTTGTTTGTCCTGATAATAGTATAGTTTGCAACAAAGAAAAAACAAACTTTATAGAAACAGTTCCAGAAGTTATATTTGAAGTATTGTCACCATCCACTAAAAAGAAAGATAGAACTATAAAATACAATATTTTTCAAGAACAAGGTGTAAAATACTATATACTAGTGGAACCTAAAGGTAGTTTTGCAGAGGTTTATAAACTTATAAATGGCTACTATAAATTAGAAGGTGAGTTTACAGATGAAAATTATACTTTTGAAGTAGATGATTGTGAAATAAACTTTGAATTTAAAAATATATTTGAAGATTAAGATAGTGGTGGTTAAAGTATGATAATATTTAATAGTAAAGTTTAGAATGCTAGATTATTTTACACACAAATTCAATCCAGATAATTTTGTTTTAGCTATGACAATCTTAGTTAAAAATGAACATGACATAATAGAATCAAATATAAGAACACATGCAAAACTAGGTGTTGATGCTTTTGTAGTTATGGACAATGGTTCAACAGATGGGACAAGAGATATTCTAGAAAAGTTATCAAACGAGTTTGAGATGACTATTATAGATGAAAAAGGTCCTTATCAACAAAAAAAGTTTATGACAAGACTTGCATTTGAAGCAAAAAAGATATATAAGGCTGATTGGGTTATAAATAATGATGCAGATGAGTTTTGGATACCAAAAAATAGTAAAACTTTAAAAGAGGTATTGAACTTTAAAGGTGGAGTTGTATGGGTTCATCGCTCAAATATGAGTTTATACGAAGGTTTGACTCACTGGAGTGAAGCCAAATATTTTACTGCAAATCAAGTTCATTATAGAGTAGGTGAACCAAATATAATACTTGGTAAAATAGGGAGAAAAGTTATAGTAAATCCATATGGACTTTTTCAAATAAACTCAGGTAATCACAGTGCAGAGCATATCGCATTTTGGAAGAAACAAGAATGTGAGGATATACATATCTACCATTATCCTATACGAAGTTATGAACAATTTGAAACCAATATTAAAAATAGAAAAGTATTACTTGATACTGTACCAAATGTTAAAATGGGAAATCATTATAGAAGATGGGTGAAGATATATGAAGATAGTGAATTAGAAGAAGAGTATAAAAGGTTTTTATTTAAGAATGAAGAGATTGAATTTCTTAAACGAATAGGTATATTAAGAGTCACTGAAGTGTCTAAAGAATTATTTATTGAAAATAGATAAAATTATTATTTTAAGTTTTAAAATAATAAAGATGAGTTGATAGAAAGGTTATACTATATGTTGAATCAATATAAATTAGCATTTATACTTCCTCCTCTTGATGATACAGGTGGTGTCATTCCTGCCATGATGGCTGTGATAGAATATTTAAAACCAAAAGAATACCAAGTTGATATTTATGCTATAGGTAAAACAAAACTTTCAAGTGAAGAAAAAATATTTATCATAAATACAGACAATAAAAAGTTACAATATAAATATTTTATAGATTGTTTTACAAATGATTATGATTTGGTTGTTGCAAATAATCTAAGAACCCATAGAATATGTATTGAAAATGATGTTAAAAATTTATTATGCCATTTTCATCAAGGTAATTTATTGAGAGATCAACATTTTATAAGTTTTCTTTTAAAAAGATATAAAATGCAATATGTTTATAAAAATAGATATATTTCATTTGTTTCACAATGTTTGATGCAAAATGTAATGAAAAAATTTGATATAAACACTAAGCATAGAGATGTTATATACAATGCTTTAGATAAAGAGAGTTTAAATAAAAAAGCAAATGACACTATTGAAGAAAATTTACCTCAAGAGTATATAATAGGTGTAGGTAGGTTTACTAAACTTAAACGATTTGATAGATTGATACATATCTTTAGTAAACTATCATCAAATGAGCATCTTGTGTTATTAGGAGATGGTGAAGAAAAAAGTAACTTGGAAAAATTAGTAGATAAATTAGGTTTACAAGATAGAGTTCATTTCTTGGGATGGAAAAAAAACCCTTATCCTTATATGAAAAATGCTAAGTTATTTGTATCTACATCTAGTTCTGAATCATTTTCTATGGTATTAGCTGAGTCATTTAGTTTAAAAGTGCCATCTGTATCTTATGATATAAAGTGTGGACCAAATGAAATAATGGTAGGTGAATTAAAAGATTATTTAGTTGAAGATAATAATGAAGATAAACTTTTAGAAAAAATACAATTAGCTTTAAAGTATTATCCAGATATAAAAGATGAATATTTGGAAAAATTTTCTGTACATAAAATTGCAAATAAATTTTTAAATGTATTGGAGTATTATGTTAATAAAAAAGACTTAATAAAGAATTAAGGCTAACTACTTGTATTTTGCAGTTGAAAACTATTAAAAAATGAATATGAATAAGTTCAGCAAATTTACAATAGAAAATATATATAATTAATATGTAAATTTAATAGAAAATATAAATTCTTAATGATATTTGGAGTAATAAATATATGAATAAAATATGTATAATAGGACTTGGTTATGTAGGTCTTCCATTGGCTCATGCATTTAGTGAAAAGTATGATGTGGTAGGTTTAGATATATACCAAACTAGAATAGATGAATTAAACAAAGCTTATGATAGAACATTAGAGCTAGATAAGTCACAACTAAATGAAGCACTTAATAATGGTATCAAATTTACTTGTGATACTAAGGATATAGCAGATTGTAATATTTATATAGTTACAGTACCAACTCCAATTGATAAACATAAAAAGCCAGATTTAACACCTTTAATAAAAGCAAGCCAAACTATAGGAAAAGTACTTAAAAAAGATGATA
>JAYEPD010000057.1:0-14379 GCA_034723675.1 Campylobacterota bacterium | reverse complement strand
GGTATGGGTGGAAAACTTATGACTACAATGTTTATAGCACTAGCTATGATTGAAGCTCAAGTTATCTATACACTTGTAATTGCATTAATTGCATTATATGCTAACCCATTTTTAGGGTAAGTCGATATTTTATTGACTTTAAAAGCCAAGTAGCAATTGCTACTTGGCTTTTTTTATATTTAAAAAGGAATTATTATATGAATTTTGATGTATTAAAAACAAAATCAGTTTTATATGTAGAGGATGAAGAATCTATAATGAGATCTTTTTCAACAGTTTTAAAAAAATTATTTAAAGATGTTTATTTAGCTTCAGATGGTGTTGAAGGATTAAAATTGTTTAAAGAGCATCAAGATGTTGATTTTGTTATTACTGATATAAGAATGCCAAATATGGATGGTTTGGAGATGGCAAAAGAGATTAAAGATATAAGTCCAAATACCCCTTGTCTGTTAACAACTGCACATGGTGAGTATGAGTACTTTTTACAAGCAGAAGAGATAGGTATATATAGATATATCACAAAGCCTTTAAATATAACAGAACTTATGCAAACTTTAGCAGACTTCTAGTTCAATCCTACAATAAGTTTTACTTAAGATTAACAAAAAAATTAAAAAAACTCTTTTATAGTCTCCAGCATCTCTTTTGATGATGTGATTGTATTTATTTTTTCTCTAAAACTATTTGCACCTTCATAACCTTTTGAATAAGTGTGAAGATGTTTTCTAAACATAACAACACCATACTCTTTATAGTGTTCAATCATTTTTTTAAAATGTTCAATGATTATAGTTTTTTTAAGATCATTTGTGACCTCTTCGTTGTTGTTTGCTATTTGTTGAAAAATCCAAGGCTTCCCAACAGCACCACGACCTATCATAATCCCATCTGCCTTTGTATAATCTAGTACATATTGTGCTTTTTCTAAGTCTGTTATATCACCATTTGCAATGACAGGTATATCAACAACCTCTTTCATAGCAGCAATAGCATCGTAATCTACAGCAGCTTTATATGCACCCTTTTTAGTTCTACCATGAACAGCTATAAAATCTACTCCACAATCTTCAACAGCGTGAGCAATATCAACTGGTATTTTTTCATCAACACCTATTCTAACTTTAGCAGTTGTATATTTTTTATTTGAGTACTTTTTTATAGTTTTTAGTATCTCTTGTAGTCTTGGTAAATCCCCAAGTAGATTTGAACCACTACCATGATTAAATACTTTAGGTGCAGGACAACCACAATTTAAATCAATACCAGCAATACCTTCAATGGTATTTAGTTTTTCAACAGCTAGTTGTATTATATCTGTTTTACTGCCAGATAATTGAACAAAATATGGGTCTTCATTTGGTGATTTTGTTAACATTTTAAGTGTTTTTTCACTATTGTATGCTAATGCATTTGAGCTTATCATCTCACTTACTGTATAGTCAACTCCAAAGTTTTTAACAACAGATCTAAAAGGTAAGTCTGTGTAACCTGCAAGTGGAGCTAGTGCTACCACAGGTTTTGAGAAGTTTATGATGCTTTTATCCATAAATTTAGTTTATTTATAACAAAGAGTATCTAATGAGTAAAAGTGTTTTCCACTATCTTTTAAGTCTACTAATGCTTTAAAAGGTACATATTCATTTGTTGCACTGTTATCTAAAATATCTCTCATTTTATCTACCATCTCATATTGTGCTAAAACATATAAATACGCACTGTTGAAATCTTCATTAAATGTTGAGATCTCTTCAAAAAGTTTTATAACTTGCTCTGGCGACATTGATGTTTTATATATATTTGCTATATCAATAAGTTCATTATTTGTTAGTGTAGCTTTTTTAATTAATCTTAATATATCATCATTGGTCATTGAAAATTCAATATTTGAAGAGCTATCTTTTTTAAATAATTCAATTAACATTTTGTTGTCAAATGTTAAATTTTCTAATTGTTTTTTAATAGTAGTGATAGATTTTGTTTCTAAAACTCTTAAAAATGCATCTTTAACAATCTCTTGATTATAACCTTGATTTGGTTTTAAAACTTCTAAAGCAAAATTTTCATCTTTTTTGATTCTATTCTTAATATTTTCAATCATTGGAACTGTATTATCTTCTAGTTTTAAATCTTTTGTTGATATATATTTACCTGACTTTATATCAAAGATACAATCTACTGTTTTAGTAATCTCTTTGTTTGATGAGCTAAAGTTACTATTTGTAACTGTTAAATCTAACTGTGTTAAGATATTTGCAATATGTTTAATATCTTCATTTTGAAAATTTAGATTTAATTCTTTATCTAATAACTTGTTGTTAATTAGTTTTACAAGCGATTCACTATCTTTTGTAACTGCCTTTAATTTAAAGAAGTTTTTCATACCATAAAACAAAATATGTAATATAGTAAATAAAAATAAAAATATTACAGGCAAAACAATCCATAATGCTATAGGAAATACAAAAATATAATCAAATATTGCTATTCTATAATCCCCAGCTTCAATACTAAATGTATAACCAAATATTATTAATATTAGTAATATAGAACCTAATATGTATTTTTTTAAACCCATTATATACTCCTAAAATTAGTTTTTGTTATGTTCATGTATCTCTCTACAGTCTGTGCAGAACTTTGCAAATGGTTTTGCTTTCAATCTACCTATTGCTATAGGTTCATCACACATTTCACAAATACCATATGAACCAGATTTTATACTATTCAATGCTTCTTCTATCTCTAAAAGCTCTTGTTTTTGTTGATTTATAATAACACCAGAAGTAAAACTATCACTACTAGCATCAGCAAAATCTAATTCATCTTTACAGTCACAATTATTTAGTTTTGATATATTATCAATACCATCCTCAATATTACTTTTTATCTCTTCTTTTCTTATTATTAGTAAGTTTTTTAACTCTTCTACTTGTTTTGATGAAGCCACTTTTTACCCTTGTCATATTATTTGGAAATTATATCTAAGTTTAACTAAAATTTTATTATTTGTGATATGGATGGTTATTTGCTATACATAATCCTCTAAATATTTGTTCACATAGAACCAAATTTGCAATTTTATGTGCAAAGGTAAGTTCACTTAATGATAGCACACTATCACATTTGTTTAAAAACTCTCTATTAAAACCATAAGCACCTCCAATAAAAAAATTTATTGTTACTTTATCTTCTAAAAGTTTACTAAACTTATAACTATCCAATTTATTACCTAAAACATCAAGTGCTATATTGTATCCATTGTTTAACTTTGGAATATACAAATCATTATAAGCTTTATGTGATTCACTCTCTCCTAAACTTTGAGCTTTTGAAATTTGTTTATTAAATAAAGTATGAATCTCTACACTTGCCCATCTGCTTGACATCTTGATAAATTCATCTATGAGAGGTTCAAAGTTGTCATTTGTTTTTTTTACTATTTGATATATGTTTATTTTAATAATTTATCCTTTATTAGATATTTGGTATTATACCAAACTAATTTAAAAGGAATAGTTATAAAAAAGAGTATTACTAGTATAGCAATAGGTGGCTTTGATGGTATGCATCTAGCACATCAACAACTTTTTTTGCATCTTGATAAAAATTCTGGTATTGTAGTTATCCAAACACAATATGCAAATTTAACTCCAAATTATAAAAGAAAAGAGCATACAAATCATGAGATATTTTTCTATCCATTGGAGGATATAAAACATCTAAATGGTGTAGAGTTTTTGGATCTTCTTGTAGAAGAGTTTCCAAGATTAGAAAAAATTGTAGTTGGTTATGATTTTCATTTTGGACATAAAGCTTTAAATGACACAGATGATTTAAAAAATATATTTAAAGGTGAAGTTGTTGTAGTTGAAGAGTTTAAAAAAGATGATATATCGATTCATTCTAGAGTTATAAGAGAAAATATAAGAGATGGTGATATTAAAAAAGCTAATAGTTTACTAGGGTATAATTATAAAATCGAGGGTTTAAGAGTTGCTGGACAAGGTTTAGGGTCTAAGCAATTTGTTCCAACTGTAAACATAGAAGTTGAAGATTTTTTATTGCCAAAAGATGGTATATATGTTACCAAAACTATAATTAATAATAAAATATTTAACTCAGTAACATTTATAGGTCATAGAGTTACAACTGATGGTAAATTTGCTGTAGAAACACATATAATAGATGAAGATTTTTGTGAAGATATATCTTATAAAATAAGTATAATTTTTTTAAAAAAAATTAGAGACAATATGAAGTTTAAAATTTATGATGATTTAAAAAAACAGATATTAAAAGATATTGATGATGCTAAGAGTTGGTTTATTGTCAATTGATAAAGAGAGAAAAAATGAAAAATGTAAAATTATTTATAGAGTCTAAAGAGTTAAATAAATTGGAGCTATTTACACATTTAAAGTGTAGCCAGAGTGAAGTTAAAATATTACAATATCTTACAAAACAATATATTGTAGGAAATGATAATTTATTAGTAGTAGATGTATTAGCAGAGTTTTATGACTTAAAGAAACTAGAACATCTTGAGCATATAAATTTGATTAAAAATCTTTTGGAATTAGGATGGATAACGCAAAGTAATTTTAGTACTACAAAAATAAGTGAATTATCTTTATTAGAATTGATAAATACAGCTATTAGCTTAAGTAGTTCATTTTTGAAGCTTATAGAGGTTGGATCTTTAGATTTGGTTTTACCTGAAATAAAAGAGTATACTGATCATCTTGAGTATTTACAAGATCAATTTTTTAAGATTGATTTAGCTCAAAAGTTAAATATAGTAAAACATAACTTTGATGAAAATTCACCAAATGCAAATCGTTTAAGAAGTAAACTTTTACTTTTAGAAAATAGAATAAAAGAGAGAGTAGAAACAACAACTACAAGTATAATGTTAGAAGACTTTTTTAAACAAAATAGTTTAGAAGATAAAGAACAGATGATATTTTTAGCCCTTTTAAAAGAGGAATATGGAGGTAGTGATGAATCTATAAGGGATATGAATTCACTTATTGCTTTAGTTTCAACAGATGATTATGAAAAGATAAAACATAGAAGTTTATTAGAAGAGAGTGGAAATTTAATATCAAATAATTTGATAGATTATGATGAGATGCTTACCCCATTTGGTGGTATAAATAGAAATTTTTATATTCCTGAATCTATTTTATATAAAATCTCACATCCAGTAAAAAAAGCAAAACGACAACAAAAAATTAAACTTGATATGTTGATTGCTGATCAAGAGATGTTTGAGTTAATAGAACCAAAGAAAACACTTGATGATGTAGTATTAAATGATAAGACAAGAGATACATTAAACCTTTTGTTAAAACAAGTAGATAAAACAGTTATAGAGAAACTAAAAAAATGGGGTATAAAAGATAAGAAAAAGGGTATTGATGCAAGAATTATCTTTTATGGAGCAGCAGGGACAGGTAAAACAATTACAGCTTTGGCATTAGCAAAATCACTTAAAAAACAAGTTCTTAGTTTTGACTGTAGTAAAATATTATCAATGTATGTAGGGGAGAGTGAAAAAAATGTACGAAAAATATTTGATGATTATAAAGAGTTATCAACAAAAACTAAAACTGAACCAGTATTACTTTTAAATGAAGCAGATCAATTTTTAAGTAATAGAGTAAGTGGACAAATAAGTGGTAGTGATAAGATGCACAATCAGATGCAAAATATATTTTTAGAACAAATAGAGAATTTTGATGGTATTTTAGTAGCTACTACAAATTTACTTGATAGTATAGATAAAGCATTTTCAAGAAGATTTAACTATAAAATAGAGTTTTTAAAACCAACGCAAGAACAAAGAAAATTATTGTGGGAAAAACTTTTACCCAAAAATTTACCACTTAATAATAGTTTTGATATAGATAAACTTTCAATTTCAAAACTAACTGGTGGTCAAATAGAGATGATCATAAAAAATACAGCTTATAAGTTGGCTATTGAAAATGACCCACTATTTAACACTTCTGATTTTATTGAAGAGATTAATAAAGAGGAAAAAACACAATTTGATAAAGATAAAACGGTTGGTTTTCTAAACTAAAATAAGAATTAGTTACGATACAAACTTTGTTTGTATCGAATAACCCTCTTTTAGTTTGGTATCTATTATGCTATAAGGGAGTTTTTTACGCAGTTCTGATACTAACTGTCTTAAGGGATAAAAGTCTTTTACCTCTTGTTCCCATACATAATCATAAATATCACTATTTTTAACATATGTATTTAGATTTTTAGTTAATATATCACAAAATCTTTTCTCTTTATATCTTAGCTTTAGTATTGTTCCATGATGATAAAATACTTTCTCTTTACTATCATAATAAAAATTATCATTAAATATAATTTTACTTTCATATTTTTTATCCAATACTTTTTTTACTCTAATTCTTAACTCATCTAAATGAAAAGGTTTTTTCATATAATCATTGCATCCAAGGTTATAAGCCTCTTTTATAGTTTCTATATCAGCACTGTGTGTAATAACAATAATAGGTGTGCATAAATCAGTTTTTCTTATGTATTTTATTATCTCTAAACCATGCATATTTGGCAAGTTTAAATCAAGTATATAAACACAAAAATCTTTTTCGTCGATTAGGTCTATTGCATTTAATCCATCACTTGCAGAAACTACATAATTGTTATTTCTTTTACAATAAGTAGTTAATTCATTATTTAACTTTACATTATCTTCTATTATTAAAATATTCATAATAGATTATAGTATAAATAATGTCACATTATAGTAAGTTTTTAGAACTAATTATTTATTATTTTTTTATTGCTAAATTAACTATTTTATATTTATTATTTTATTTTCTCTTGCTGTGTACTGTATAGTTTCCATTTTCATCTTTTTGTGGAGCAAAGTTTTCATACACCCAAGGCACTACAATACTAATTTGTTCAGGAGTTATAAAACCTTTTAAAGAGGGCATAGTTCCAAACTTCTTATAACTCATATCCTCACAATAACCTTTATCTTGAGATGGACTCATAAGATAGTCCTCTAAAAAAGCGATACTCATTTTTCTTAGTTCTTTTTCATCTGCTGGGTCTTCTATGGCATCAACTCCAATAACAACACTTCTCATAGCTATAGCAATAGGTGGTGCTGCCATTCTCATTTTTTCTTGCTTATTTTGAGGTTTTGTTAGTGCATGACACATTTGACATTTTTTAAGAAATATTTTTTCTGGATTATAGATCTGATTTGCACTCATATTCGTAGTAAAAAGTGTTGTTAATAATCCAGCAACAATAAGTTTTGTAGTAGTTTTCATATAAGATCCTTATATTATAAATTTTAATAATATATTATAAGTTATATTTATATAAAAGAAGCTTAAGAGATTTTATAGTTTATTAGCTCAATTTAACAATAAGTTTTATTTAATATTAACAAAGAAATTACGCGTGACTTGAAGATTAAGAGCCATATATTAGTATATGATAGTCTGAAAATAGATAAAAACTACTTTGCTAGTAAAGCTATTTCCTTTAATCTTAAATAAAACTTATTGTTAAATTGAGCTGAAAACTTTTAGAGATTCCCCTAAGAGTCTCTACTATTTTTCTCTTCTATTCCACTAAGACCAAATCTTCTTGCTAACTCTTGCTTGATTCTATCAGGAGAGATATTTTTACTTGCAAGAGCTACTAAACAATGGTACATTAAATCAGCACCCTCATATATCATCTCATCAGTATCATTATCTTTAACTGCAAAAGTAAATTCACCAGCTTCCTCAACTATCTTTTTTAACATAGAGTTTTGTTTTCCATTTAAAAGTTTAGAGGTGTATGATTTTGTGGGGTCATCATTTTTTCTATCTTGTATAGTATGATATAAAGTGTCTATTATTCCATATGCAGTTGTTGTATCAACTTCTACATTATCTTCAATATTACCTGTTTGTATATCTGTAAAGAAACAACTTTTTCTACCTGTATGACAAGCAACTCCGTTTTGATTTACTTTTAAAAGTATAGTATCATTATCACAATCTAATTTGATAGAAACTATCTCTTGAGTATGGTTTGAACTTTCACCTTTTTTCCAAATTCGTTGTTTGCTTCTACTAAAATAATGTGCAAAATTTGTTTCCATCGTTAGTCTTAATGCTTCTTTATTCATATATGCAAGCATTAAAACTTCTGAAGTTTTATTGTCTTGTGTTATTACAGGAACTAATCCATCTTGTTTTTTAAAATCAATTTTATCTATATCGTATCTCATATTTCCTCTTTAAAATTTTTGTCCATATTGTAAACCAAATCCTGTAATTGAATTTTCATCATCTATAGTTATATTTGGTGTTATATTTATATCATTGGTAGTAGTATTATTATCATCATCATCAATAGAATTGTTAAGGTTAGGTGGTATTATATGTGTTATATCTTCAGTTGTTTGTATAGTATAGTTTACATCTGCCATTTTCATTTGAGATAATAGTAGTTTCTCTTCAAGTTTTATTATCTTTTCATTTAGGGTCAAAATTTTTCCATCTCTATATAACATCTGATCTTTTAAATTTTCTATTTTTTCTTCTAAATCTCTATGTTCTTGTGTCATTTGATTGTTTTTTGATAATAAAATATTTGACAACTTTTGATAGTTATCTGTTTTATAATAAAGTAACCCTAATGCAAGAGTTAATGTAAAAATTAATATATATTTAATCTTTTGCATATTAAAAAAGGGAAACTATTTCCCCTCTTTTATCTTTTTATTTATGTATTGCCGTATCTCTTTGTGCATTTTTTGTATCTACCCAAATATTTGGAGTAGATCCACCAGGTGTTAAGAATATCTTAGCATCTTTATTAACCTTAAGTGCTTCATTGAACTTACCTTGAACCTCTATTTGTTGCATATGTAGAAGCTTTGCTGTTAAAGACTGGGCAACTAGTTTATTTGCTTTTGCTTGTGCATCAGCTTCAATAGTAACAGCATCAGCTCTACCTTGTGCTTCAATTCTATTTTTGTCAGCCTCACCTTGTGCTAAAGCTGCTTTTTTCTGAGCTTCTTGTTTTGCTCTTAGAACTTCATACTTTACTCTTTCAGATTCTTGATTAGCAACTTGTACTTTTTCAATTTGCTCTTTAATTTTAGCAGGAAGTACGATCTCTCTTAACTGAACAGACTCAATAGATACAGGTTTACCCTCTAGTGCTTCAATCTCTGTTCTTATTCCATTTTCAATTTGAGTTGCTATTGCATTTCTTTGCATAGGTAAAGTTTCAGCATTATATCCACCAACAACATTTCTTACGATGTTTCTTACAACAGGGTTTACGATTTTATCTTCCCAAGAAAGTCCCCAAGTTGCTATAGTTGAAGGTGCTCCAGATGGTAAAAGTTTATATTGAACTGTTAATTCAATAGATACAGGTAATCCTCTAGCATCAAGGATATTAATAGCTGGATTTATTTTAATACCACTACCTGTTCCACTCATATCTTCCATACTTTTATAGTTTATAAGTCTAACTTTCGTATCAACAGTGATAACTTTTTGTAATACAGGTATATAAAGGTGAAAACCTGGTTGTAAAGGTTCAGTTTCATACTTACCTGTTGTTACTTTGATACCAACTTCACCTGAGTTTATAACAACAAAAGGTTTTGACATAAATAAAAGTACAGCAATTATGATGATACCATAGATGATACCTGATCCTTTGTTGAAACCTTTAAATAGATCTGGTGCTTGAAAAGGTGGTTCATAACCACCTCCACCATTTCCACCACCACTGTTGTTTGTTGATTTTTTCTCTGAACTATTATTAGTTCCCTTGTTTTGTTGTTGTCTATTTTTGAAATAGTCGTTATCTATTGGCATTAATTTTTTCCTTTTGTAAATAAATTGTCTATCGTATCTTGAAATGTCATATATGTAATTACTGCCATAAAGACAAACCCTACAATTGTTATACTTGTTATTTGGTCCATTTTCAATCCTTTAATTTGTTGGTATATTTTTTTAATTGAATTACATCAAATACTAAAAGTAATGATATAATCAATAATATAGACATACCGAAGTTAAACATAAATTGTTGATTGTCGTTTATTTTTTCCGTTGTATCTAAAATAATTTTTGACAATCCACTTCCTAAAGCTATAGCAATAAAAATTTTTGCCATAAATTCTACTCTAAGTGTATTTAACTTTTCTTTAATATAGTCTATATCTTTCATACTAGTTAATATATGTTAAATCTTTTAAATACTTTTCGTTTTTTCCTGCAACTACATCAAAGTACGCACTTTGAATTTTTTCTGTTATAGGACCTCTTGAACCACAACCAATAACTCTCGCATCTACATCTTTTATAGGTGTAATTTCAGCAGCAGTTCCTGTTAAAAAACACTCAGTACAGATATATACCTCTTCTCTTGTGATTCTTCTTCTTATAACCTCTATACCCATATCAGTTGCTAGTTCTATAACTGTTGCTTGAGTGATAGATTTTAAAGAGTTGTCATTTGGTGGAGTGATAAGTTTCCCATCTTCTACCATAAAAAAACACGCTCCGCTAGCTTCAGCAATATAACCTTGATCATCTCTCATAAGTGCTTCATCATATCCAGCTTCTACAGCTTCGTATTTTGCCATTTGTGAGTTTAGATAGTTTGCAACTGCTTTTGCTTTTCCCATACTTGAAGTGTTTCCACCTCTTGTCATAGAAGATATTTTAAGTCTGATACCATTTTTAAGTCCATCTTCCCCAAGATATGCTCCCCATTCCCATGCACTTATAGATACATTTACAGGAGCATCTTTATGATAAAGTCCCATTACACCATAACCTAAATAGACAAGTGGTCTTATGTATGCACCTTCAAATAGTTCATTTTCTTGTAGTAGTTTTACTTGAGCATCATTTAACTCATCTAATGTAAAAGGTACATCCATAAGTGTCATTTTAGAAGAGTCTAAAAGTCTTTGAGTATGCTCTTTTAGTTTAAATATGGCACATCTGCCATCGTGTGTTTTGTATGCTTTTGTACCCTCAATCGCACCATTTCCATAGTGTAGCGTGTGAGTTAAAACATGAACTTTAGCTTCATCCCAAGGTGTAAGCTCTCCATCCATCCAAATATATTTTGCTTTATCCATTTATAATCCCTAAATTCTAATAATAGAGCTTATTTTATCTAAAAATAGTTTAAAAAAGTTATAATTGCATTTATGAATAGATTAACAATAAAAGATATTGAAAAAATATTAGAAGATAGAGTTGAAAAAGATGAGTTCAAAACACTAAAAAGTTTACCTTTACCATCGGTTTTTAAAGATATGTCAAAAGCTACAAATAGAATAGTAACAGCTATAAAAAATGATGAAACTATAAATTTAGTAGGTGATTATGATGTCGATGGTGTCACATCAACAGCAATCATGGTGGAGTTTTTTTCTAAAATAGGTGTAGAGATAAACTATATCATACCAAACAGATTTGAACATGGATATGGTCTGAGTCCAATTATTTTAGAGCAAATTTATGATGGGCTGATTATAACTGTTGATAATGGTATCAGTGCAGTTGAAGCTGCTAGTATTTGTAAAAAAAGATCCCTTGATCTTATCATAACAGATCATCATACAGTTGGTGAGCAGTTACCAGATGCGTATGCTATAATCAATCCAAAACAAAAAGATTGTTTGTTTCCTTTTAAAGAGATATGTGGTGCTCAAGTTGCATGGTATCTTTGTGCTAGTATAAAAAACAGTTTAAAAATAAAATACAACCTTATGGAACTTTTTGATCTCTTAGCTTTAGCTATAGTTGCAGATATAATGCCTATGGTAAGTATCAATCAAACTATGGTAAAAGCTGGACTAAAAGCACTAATTAGTTCACAAAGACCTGCAATAGTAGCTTTAAAAAAACGGTATGGATTAGTTGAAGTTACAGAGGAAGATATAGGTTTTAAAATAGCTCCACTTATAAACTGTGCAGGTAGGATAAGTGACCCATCTATTGCACTGGAATTTTTGTTCTCTTTTGATGAATTTGAAGCTAATAGTCAGTTAGATTATCTTATAGAGTTAAATGAGCAAAGAAAACAAGAGCAACTAAATATATTTACTCAAGCAAAAGAGCAAGTTGATGTTGCAAGTGATGTTGTTGTGGTCTCAAGTGATAATTGGAATGAAGGTATTGTTGGTATAGTTGCAGCTAAACTATGTGAAAAATACAAAAAACCAGCTTTTGTTTTTAGTATAAAAAATGGTATTGCAAAAGCTAGTGCAAGAAGTGATGAAAATACACACTTATACAATCTTATAAAGTTATCAAGTGAAAACTTAATAGGTTTTGGTGGACATAAACAAGCAGCAGGGATGTCGTGTAAAGTATCTGATATCGGTGCTTTCGAAAAGTCATTAAATGAAAATATAAAAAATTTACCAAAAGAGGAAGAGATAAAAGATGAAGACTTTTTAGGTGATTTCTCTTTAAGCGATGTTGGTGATGAGGTATATAATATGATTGAATCATTTAGACCATTTGGTCAAAATAATAAGTATCCAATATTTAGATTTAATAGTGTTAATATACAAAGTATAACAAAAATAGGAAAAAACAAAGAATATACTAAACTTATAGTTACAGATAGTTATATAGATGTAGAGGTAGTTATTTTTTTGGATTTAGATACAGATGGTATAAATATAGGTGATAAGATAACATTCACAGCAACAATCTCTAAAAATGAATATAAAGGTAATATTAAATATAACTTAATGTTGAAAGAATTTTTATAGTTCAATCTACTAATAAGTTTTAAATTTCAATAAAAATTTGATAATAATCTAATAGTTTTTTTGTATAATACTTAAATTTTTTAGATTGATAAAAATAAATAAGTAAATTCAAAGGGAAAAAATGAAAAATATATTATATACATCGGGATTATTGGTTGCATTGGGTACTACTACTTTATATGCAGATCAATTCGCTGCCGCACCAGGTACAAAAGCTAGAAGTATGGGGTATGCATTTAGTGCAGTTGCAAATAACTCATCAGCTTTGTATTATAATCCAGCTGGGTTTGTAAGTGATAGTAAATATAGTGTATTTACACTTGAAGGTGGAACAGCTTCTAGCTGGGATGAAACTGATAATAATGATGCTTTTAGTAGTGATACACAGTATTTTATAGGTGGTGGTAGTTTTACGCCTGAAGGTGGATGGGGATTTGCTATATACTCTTTGTATGATATTTATTTTACAGAACAATATGATAATGGATACGATACAAGTAGAGCAGCACATCAATCAAATGAAGTGATACATTGGGCAGGGTCTTGGAGACTTCATGAAAGATTTTCAATGGGACTTGGAGTTGGTTATGTAACTAAGATATTTAGTTCAGATACAAATGAAGATGAAAATGGTTATGAAACAGCTAAATCTCACAATGGATATAGTTTGGTAGAGTATGATTCGTATGGTGGTTTTTTTCAGTTTGGTTTACTAGCAGATGTTTTAAAAGATGATGAAACAGGCAATAAACTAACACTCTCATATACATATAGAAGTGAAGCAGATATGAAAGAAAAATCAGTCGACAATGACTATGGATATAGTACGACAATAGGCGTAGAACCATTTGATTTACCAGAAGAGCAAGTTATAGGTGCAGCTATTCACTATGCAACAGCAGCTGCTTCTTTTCTTATAACATATGATATAAAAACAACTACATATACATATCCAGAATTTGCATCTTCAGATACTACTGCTATGGGGATAGAGATAGGTTTTGAAGGCTTATCTTTTAGGGCAGGTGCTTATGAAAGTACTCCTCAAAATTCAGATTATTCAGAAGCTTTGGAAGTAAAAGGTACTACTTATGGTATAAATAAGCAGTTTGGTAATGTATTTGCAATAGAATTTGCAGTTGACAATAGAAAAATGGACGGAATTGATTCTGATAATACATTTTCTAGTCTTTCTTTAAATTTTGTATTATAAGTTTAACTATGAAAAATATCTCATTTTATAAATTGCTTTTAATATCATCATTGATAAATATCAGTTTATATGCTGATAGTTGTAACTTTACTGGAGAAGACAAAATAAAAAAAGAATCATTGGATTTATACAATAAGTCACAAGGGTCTTATTCTAACTCTGAATATGATAAAGCATATTTTGATTTAACAAAATCTTATGAGTTATACACTACAGAAAATCCAAAGCTCACTATACACTCAACTTGTATACATATAAAGCCTGGTCCATTTGGTGCAGTAAGAAGTAGATATACTAAAAAAGATGATTATACATTTAATAGAAAAGATTTAGGAAA
>JAYEPD010000056.1:0-14382 GCA_034723675.1 Campylobacterota bacterium | reverse complement strand
AATCTGCCATAATATTTACCGATTCTTTTATAGGTGCTAACTCAGTAAGCTGGCTACCAATATGAAGATGGATACCTATTGGCTCAAGATTTTTACTGTTTTTAGCAAAAATATACATCCTTTTTGCTGTATTTATATCTACTCCAAATTTATTTTCATGAAGACCTGTAGATATATAAGGATGTGTTTTTGGATCAACATTTGGATTTACTCTTATACTTATTCTAGCTTCCACATTTAACTCTTTAGCTATTAAGTCAACTCTTTTTAGTTCTGCTTCACTTTCAACATTTATCATTAAAATATCAAGTTTTAAAGCTTCTCTTATCTCATCATCTGTTTTACCAACACCAGAAAAAATAATTTTATATTTTGCTATTCCCACTTTTATTGCTCTTTTAACTTCACCAATACTTACACAATCAGCACCACTTCCTTGATCACCTAAATGTTTAACAACACTTAAGTTTGAGTTTGCTTTAACAGCATATGATATAAGTGATTTTCTTGCTTTAAAAGCATCTTTTAACTCTTGATATTGTTTTGTAATATGATTAAAATCATACACATAATATGGTGTTTGGTATTTTGTCGCTAATTCTTTAAAATTTATATTATTTTCCATTGTCTCTCTTTAAATATATTGTAGTTTATAATTATACCCATAAAAATATTAATTTTTATAGCTTAAATCAATGTTACGATTTGAAAATATACTTTATTATAGCAATCTTAAAAAACAAATTCAATCTCTTTATATCTTAGTTTTTAAAACTTATTAGATACAATAAATAATATAAAATTTAAAATAAAGAGTGCTACTATGATACATGATATAGGTTCTGTTTGTACATACTGTGGGGTTGGTTGTGATATAACTGCCCAAGTACAAGATAATAAAATATTAAAAATATATGCCCAAAGTGATGGTTATGTAAGCCGTGGAAAGCTTTGTATAAAAGGTAAGTATGGTTTTGATTTTGTAGCTTCTGATGAAAGAATAAGAAATACTAGAATAAAAAAGTCTTTTATAGAAAAAAATATTGATGATTTTCCACAATACTTAAAAGCAAGAATAAATACACTAACTTTACTAGATGATACATGGTATGAAGCAAACTATGAACTAGCTACTTCTATAACTGCTTGGAAACTAACTCAAATAAAAAAGAATCATGGTCGTCATTCATTTTGTGCAACTGGAGGGGCTAGAACTTCTTGTGAAAGTGGATTTTTACTTCAAAAATTTACAAGAGAAACTATGGAATCTCCACATATAGACAACTGTGCTAGAGTTTGTCATGCACCAAGTTTAAATGGTATGGCTGCTACTATTGGTGAGGGAGCTGCAACCAATCCTTATGATGATATATTTAAAACAGAGTTTATGCTTGTAATTGGTTCAAATACAACTGAAGCTCATCCAATTGTAGCAAATCGTATGATAGAAGCAAGTCGTGCTAAGACTAGTGAACTTGTAGTTTGTGATGTAAGAAAGATACAACTAAGTAAATTTGCTACAGATACTGTAGTTATGCCTTATGAGTCAAATTTATTATTTTTAAACGCAATAGCGTATGTAATACTAAACGAAAAATTATACAACCAAGAGTTCATAGATACAAGAACTAAAGAGTTTGAAGAGTATAAAAACTCAATACTAAATGATAAATTTGCAAATCCAGAATACTTTAGAAACATAACAGGCTATGAAGAGTTAGCAGACCAAATACCTACTATTGCCAGAAAATACGCAAGTAAAAAGTCTATGATTTTTTGGGGATTGGGTATCACAGAAAATGTAGATGGAAGTTATGCTGTTATGTCTATAGTAAATCTAGCTTTAATGACAGGAAATATTGGAGGTGAGGGTGTAGGACTTATGCCTCTTCGTGGTCAAAACAATGTACAAGGTACTTGTGATATGGGTTGTTTGCCTTACTATGGACCTGATTATTCAAAGCCAAAAGAGGAAGGTCTTAAAACACCTGACTTAATAGATGCTATGCTAGATAATAAAATAAAAGCAATGATGGTAATGGGTGAAGATACAGCACATATACATCCAAATCTAAATAAAATTGATAAAGCTTTAGAAAACTTAGAGCTTTTAGTAACGCAAGATCTATTTATGAATGAGATTGCAAAAAAATCAGACATAGTTTTTGGTGTAAAATCTGCTTATGAGAAAACTGGTGTGTATGTAAATGCAATGAGAAGACTTCATCTATCTCAACCACTAGTTGAAAACGATCTACCTGATGATTGGAATGTACTTACAGATATAGAAAACAAAATAAAAGGTGAATTTTTATACAAATCAAGTGAAGATGTATGGGAAAATATTAGAGTTGAAGCTCCATATAGATATGGAGGAGCAAGCTACAATAAACTAATGAAACATAGAAGTAAAGGTATGCAATGGCCTGTATCAAAAAAAGATACTCCTATTTTGCATCTTGAAAAATTCAACACTCCTGATGGTTTAGGAAAGTTTATTTACAATGGTTATAACTTGAGAGGACAAATAGAAAAACTTGTAAACAAAACTAGTTTTGATACTTTTTATCTAACAACAGGTAGAAATCTTATACATTATAACAATGCAGCACAAACTATACAAACACCTAAACTAAAAGAGAAACACAGTGAAGATACACTTTTAGCTTGTATTGATGATAAGCCAAGATTTAAAAGTGATAAAGTTATCTTAAAAACAATACATGGAGAAACAAAACCACTAACTGTAAAATTTGTAAAAACTATAAAGCCTCAAACATTATTTTGTAGTTTTCATCATGCCAAATCACATATAAACTATATTTTTGGAGATGAGAGTGATATAAATACAAAAACTGCACTTTTTAAATCACTTGAAGTAGAAGTTTTAGAAGTTAATTAAAGTTTAATATTAACTTCTCTATAATATTAGTAAACAAAAAGGAGAATTAATGAAAAATAGTATTTTAAAAATAGCATCAGCAGCAGTAATAGCAACAATCCTTACAGGTTGTATGGGTGGTACACCAGAAAAGAAAGATGATTTTGGGTGTAAACAAGATGGGCAAGATGCACCAGAATGGACATGTAACCCTTACTTAGAAGGTTCAGTTGTTGCTTTAGGAATTGCACAAAAGAATGCAGGAAATGACCAAGGTATGCAAAGAGCAGAAGCTATGGCAGAAGGTAGAGATGCATTAGCAAATCAATTAAGTGTTAAAGTAAGTACTATGTTTAAGTCTTTTAAGGCAACTACAGGTTCAGGAACTGATGCAACTTTTGATAAGTCAAACTCAAAAGTTTCTAAACAACTTGCTAGTCAAACTTTAGCAGGTAGTAGAGGTGTAAAAACTTGGAAAAGTAATGCAGGAACAATGTATATACTTGTAGGTATAAGTAATGAACCTGTAAAAAAACAGATGGAAGATGCAGTTAATACATCATTTAAAAATGATAGAGCAATGTATCAAAAATTCTTAGCTGCTAAAGCTGATGGTGATTTAGATAAAGAGCTAGAAAAAGCTGCTGAGTAGTATCATCTTAAATTAAATTGTGTAAAAAGCAGGGAGGAACTCCCTGCTTTTTTATTTTAAAGGATAAAAATGTTAAAAATTATAGGAATTATTGCTAGTGTTATGTTATTTACAGGATGTATAGCAAATAATAAAACAGTATCAAAAAATGGTGAACCATCTTGGATGTTAGATCCATATATAGATAATGATAAAATCGCAGCAGTTGGATGTGCAAAGATACACTTCAAAGGGGAAGAAGCTCAAAAAGACTTAGCTATAAGTAGAGCAATAGATAGAATAGCAACTCAAAATAAAGTTACAGTAGATAACGCAACATATAGACAAAAAAGCAGTTCAAACGGAAACGCAGGAAACTCAAGTATGAGTTCATCTTCACTACAATCTGTAGAAAAAGTTAAAATCAGTACAAAAACAAAAGCGATATATACTAAAAAAAATGGTGACATATGTGCATGGGTGGTACAAAGATGAAAAATTTAATTATTACACTTGGTTTGATTTTAGCAATAAACAGTTACGCACAAACATTTGAAGAGTTTCAACAACAGCAGAATGGTTCATTTAAACAATACAAAGATGATTTAGAAAAAGAGTTTAAAGCTTATCAAAAAGCTCATGATGACGCATTTAAAGAGTTTTCTAAAGAGTTAGGTAAAAAATGGCCAAAAAAAAATGGTAAACAAGAGGTAACAACAAAACATAAATTTGTTGAATATAGTAAAGATTTAAACAGTAAAAAAACAGTAAACTATGAGAAAAAAGAGATAAACCTTGAAGTTATAGCAAATAGCGAAAAAGAAGCAAAAGAGAAAATATCAAAGATGTTTAAAGAGCTTATAAAAGAGGATGTTAAAACTGCCTTTAAAAAAGATATTTTAGAGAAAAAGATATCAAAAAAACTGAAAAAAACAAGAAAAACACCAAAATCAAATCAAAAACTAATAGCTGATATGATTAATAAACAGCAAAAACAAAATATGTTTACAAAATTAAAAAAACAAAAACTAGTTGTAGTAAAACATAAAGGTAAATTTATATATAAAGCAAATGTAAAAATGCCATCAGATTCAACTATAAGAAAAGCAAAAGCATTTAAGTCTACAGTTATGAAAAATGCAAATAAACAAAAAATACCACCTGAAGTGATATATGCCATAATGCATAGTGAAAGTTCTTTTAACCCTATGGCAAGAAGCCATATACCTGCATTTGGTTTGATGCAGATAGTTCCAAGAAGTGCTGGTATTGATAGTTATCAATATCTTTTCAAGAAAAAAAGAGTTTTAAGTTCAAGTTATTTATATACATCAGATAAAAATATCATGATAGGGAGTGCTTACTTACATGTTTTATACTATAGATATTTAAAAAAGATAAAAGATCCTCAAAGTAGACTATACTGTGCAATTGCAGCATATAATACAGGTGCAGGTAATGTAGCTAAAGCATTTATAGGAAATACAAATATAAATAGAGCTTCTAGTACTATAAATAGTATGAGTTCAGATAAAGTTTATAAAACTCTTATGAGAAAACTTCCTTATAATGAAACTAAAAATTATCTTAAAAAGGTGACCGATAGAGTCTCTGCTTATAATAAGCTTCTAAAAACAACACTTTAAAAGGAGTTGATATGTTTAAAAAATTAGTTTTAGCTACTACTTTACTTAGTTTTGTAGGTGCAGATGATTATCAAGATTGGTTAAAATCACAAAATCAAGAGTATAATACTTATAAAAAAACTATGGATGAAGAGTTTTCAGATATGTTAAAAAAAGACTGGGAAGCATTTAAATCTATGTATAATCCATCACCTTATAAAAAACCAAAACCAACAGTAGTTCCTAAAATAAAAAAAGAGATAAAAATTCCAAAAAAAGAGATAGTCGCATCTCCAAAAATAAAAGCCAAACCTGTACTAAAACAGATTATAAAAAAACCTGTAGTTAAAACAAAACCAAAAATTATCAAAAATTTTAAAGTTATAACTTTTGATTTTTACTCTAACCCTATTACAATACAATATGATAAAAAAACATATAAAAAAGTAAAAAGTATAAATAAACAAAAAATAAGTGATTTTTGGGAAGATATAAGTAAAACAAATTATAAAAAACTTATAAAGCAAATAGATACAAAAACAAAAGAGTTAAATCTTAATGACTGGGCAAAATATCAATTTATAAATCAGTTAGGAGATGCAATATATAAAGATAAAAATACAGCAAATTTATTTACTTGGTTTATACTTGTAAAGATGAATTATGATACAAAAGTAGGATACAATAAAAATAAAATATATCTATTATCAACTATAAAACATAACCTATATCAAGTATCTTTTTTCACTTTAAGTAAAAAAAGATACTATATCTTGACTCCAAATGGAAAAGCAGGAAAATTAGGTAAGATTTATACTTATGCAGGTGATTATCCAAAAGCAAATAAAAAACTTTCTTTTGAGATTTACAAAGATATTAAATTTTATAACAACATAAAACAAAGAGATCTGAGTTTTAAATTTAATGGAAAATCATATAGTGTAAATACTCAATATAGTAAAGACTTAGTAGACTTTTACAAAACATTTCCTCAGTCAGATTATAATGTATATTTTTCTACAAAAAACTCTACACCTTTATCAAACTCTATATTAACAAAACTTTCACCATTGGTAAAAGGGAAGTCGGAGATAGAGGCTGTTAATTTATTACTTAGATTTACGCAAACATCTTTTAAATATAAAACAGATCAAAAACAGTTTGATTATGAAAAAGTTATGTTTCCTGAAGAGACAATATTTTATCCATATAGTGATTGTGAAGATAGAAGTATTATGTTTAGCTATTTAGTTAAGAACTTATTGAATCTTGATGTTGTAGGTGTAAAATACAAAGACCACTTAGCTACAGCAGTTGCATTTTCATCTAGTGTAAGTGGTGATGGCTTTAGATATAAAGGTACAAAATACACTATCTCAGATCCAACATATATAAATGCAAATGCGGGTATGGCGATGCCTCAGTATAAGAATAGTAAATTTGAAATTATCTCTTTGAGATAGTTTCATTGTTATTGTTTTATGAGGCAAGTTATCCTAAAACGAAAACCAATCCATTTTCAATTTTAATTTTACCATTTAATTCATATTCAAACAATTCACTACTATAATTTATAGTTGCTTCATCATATGTAGGATTTGATTTACAATATTCTAAAAAATCATCTTTATGAACTATCTCATTTTTATATCCAACTATATCTTCAATAAAATCATCTATATTATATATAGCCTTTGCATTTTTTTCTTGTAATAATTTGTTTGTACCTTCACTCTCATTTATTCTATGAGGTAATACATATATAGGTTTATTCATCTTCAAAGCATACTCTACACTTCTCATAGTTCCACTTTTAAGATCAGCTTGAGTAACAATAAGAACTTCACCTAAAGCAACTACAAGTTCATTTCTTATAGGAAAATTATATCTTTGGGATGGTGTTTTTTCTTTAAATAGACTTAGCATTAAGCCATTTTGTTCAATTGATTCTATTAAATTTTTATTTATAGATGGATACCTTATATCAAGACCAGTTCCTGCAACTGCTATAGTGTTTTTAACCCCTGCTGCTTCATGTGCTATAGCATCAACACCCATAGCTGCACCACTTACAACTACAATATTATTGTTTGATAGTTTTGATGCCAATTCAAATGTAAATTGTTTTGTAAAAGAATTTGGTTTTCTTGTACCTACTATAGAGATCATTCTTTTTTCTAAAAGATTTGTATCTCCTATATAAAACAATTCTTTAGGATATTTTTTCATTGACTCCAATTGTTTTATATGAAAATTTATATCTTTAATCATAATTTATCAATATATACTAAATCTATATCTTTTAAAAGATATTTAGATTCCTTTAGAGTTTGAAATGTGATACTATATGGATGACCTATAGCAATTGCAGATCCATATTTTTTTGCATTTTTGATAGCTTTTTTTAGTTGATTTTGTATATATTTTTTATTTTTATTATTATCTAAAAATATATTTCTACTTAACATTCTAACACCATATTTTTTAGCTGATAATCCAGCAACTGATTTTGCTGTTGTTCTACTGTCAACAAAAGTATAATTATACTTTTTCAATACTTGCATTAACTTATCCATAGCTTCTTTATTTGAAGTGAACTTACTACCAGTATGGTTATTTATATATGTTGCTTTTGGGTATAATAATTTAAGTTCTTTTATTTTATTCTCTATTCTTACAATAGTATCCGTTATATATAGAGTATCTTCCTCTTCATATTTACTACTACTTGCCTGTAAAGGTAAATGAACCATATGTTTATCCAAGTTTTTTGATATTTTTGCAGAATTTTTATGATTTTTAGTGGGAGGTAAAATTGCTATATTTACTATATAGCCTATATCTTTTATATTTTTTATTTGTTTATTCGTTGTTACATCATCAATAATAATCGCAAGTTTTGGTTTATATGGCACTATTAATTTATCATTATTTTCTATTTTATGCTCTTCTTTTTTAAACTCTTTTTTTGGTATCACTTCTATTGGTTCAATATGTTTGTAAGTATCAGAATCATCAATCTTACCATAGTTTGGTTCTTCAAAATGAAACTTTGGTTCTGGTTTTTTTATCTGCTTTTCTACATAGATACTATTATCTATATCTTTTGCATATTCTATCTCTAGTGCTTTTGTTTTCTCTTCATAAGTAATTGTTGGTATGTTTTCTTTTGTTATTTCAGTATTATTTATTTTTACATTATCTACATCTTTATTTAAGAATAAGAAACTAAAAAATGATATCACTATCAATAATATAACAGCTAAGGTAACTATTATTTTCATAGTTTTATTTATTGATTTTTTTTTAGAAAGTATTTTTTTTGGTGGTTTTTTAGTTGATCTTTTTTTCATATAATTAAACTAAAAGTAGAGATGATTTCTCTACTTTTATTAGATAAAACTAGTTTTTATCTTGATCTACAATTTTACCAGCAGATATCCAAGGCATCATCTCTCTTAGAGAATTACCTGTTTTAGTAATTAATTTTTCTTTATCATTTGATCTTTCAGCATTCATTCTAGGGTATCCAGCTTGACCTTCAAGTATGAAATCTTTAGCAAATCTACCATCTTGTATCTCTGTTAAAATCTCTTTCATAGCTTTTTTAGATTCACTATTGATAACTCTTTTACCTGACACATAATCTCCATACTCAGCAGTATTTGAAATACTATATCTCATATCAGCAATACCACCTTCAAACATTAAGTCAACGATTAACTTTAACTCATGAAGACACTCAAAGTATGCTAACTCAGGAGCATAACCAGCTTCTGTTAATGTTTCAAAACCAGCTTGAACTAAAGATGCAGCTCCACCACATAATACAGCTTGCTCTCCAAATAGATCTGTTTCTGTTTCATCTTTAAAAGTTGTTTCAATAATAGCAGTTCTTCCACCACCTATAGCAGATGCATAAGAAAGTGCTAACTCTTTTGTAGTTCCACTTGGATTTTGACCAACAGCAATAAGATCAGGAATTCCTCCACCTCTTACAAACTCACTTCTTACAGTATGACCTGGTGCTTTTGGTGCAATCATTGTTACATTGATATCAGCTCTTGGAATAATTCTTCCATAGTGGATATTAAAGCCATGTCCAAATGCAATAGTTGCACCCTCTTTTAAGTTTGGTTCAATCTCATTAACATAGATTTCTGATTGATTTTCATCTGGTAATAAAATCATAACAACATCACTACAAGCTGATGCTTCGGCTACTGTTAAAGTTTCAAAACCTTTTGCTTCAGCTTTTGCCCAAGAAGATCCACCTTTTCTTAATCCAACACATACTTCAACTCCAGAATCTCTTAAGTTTTCTGCATGAGCGTGACCTTGTGAACCAAATCCAATCATAGCTACTTTTTTAGACTTGATTAAGTCGATGTTACAATCTTTGTCATAATAAACATTTAATGCCATATTATTATCCTTTTATACAATTTTTGTGATTATATCTAAAATATCCTGATAATATCTTAAGAATATATTACTAGATATTTATCTTATAATCTGCTATTATTTTAAAAAAAATTTAGGATTAACTTGAAAGAAAAATATTTAAAAACCATTTATGATAACCAAACTGACAAAATTGTTAAAATTGTAGATGAAAAATATCTATTAAATAGTAAATATAAAATTGGTAAAATTATATTATCAAATAAAATTGCACTTTTTCAAGATTTAACAACTTCTAAACAAGATATAATAATTGAATTTAATAAGTTAAATGGAGCATACAGTAATGATGTAGTTTTAGTACAAGTTATCTTTAATCCAAAAGGTAAAATAAAAGCAAAAGTAATATCCATACTAGATAGAGCAGTAACCAAGATACTTTGTATAGTTAAAAATAAAGAGCTTCATACTATAAAAGAAAATATTTTTATAGATTGTGATTTGGTCAATAACCAAGATGGTGATGTTGTTATTTTTCAAGATGGTAAAATAATTCAAAAATTTGGAAATATAACAAATCCAAAACTTGATGAACAGATCTCATTATATCTTTACAATGAATTTTATAGATTGGATAAGGATATAGATTTACCTTTTAATACTCCTGATTTATCAAACAGAATTGATTTGACACATCTAGATTTTTCTACAATTGACCCTGCTAGTGCAAAAGACCATGATGATGCTATATATTATGATAGTCAAACTAAAGAATTATATGTGGCGATTGCTGATGTAAGTGCTTATGTTAAAGAAGATAGTGAGTTAGATAAATTGGCTTTTAAAAAATCTTTTTCAATATATCTCCCAAATAAAGTTTTACCAATGTTACCTTTTGAACTTAGTACAGATCTTTGTTCTTTAGTTCCAAATCAAAAAAGACTAGCTTATGTATTTAAAATGAGATTAGATACAAAAAAAGCTACAGTAATTAGTTCTGAAGTTTTTGAAGCAATTATAGAGTCTAAAAATAAATATAGTTATGAATATATCGATGATGTGTTAAAAAAAGATGATAAATCAAATCCTAATAATGTTTTATATGAAGTTACAAAAAAATTTAGAAAAAAAAGATTACAAAATGGGTATGACTTTAGAAGTGATGAGATAAGACTTATTTTAGATAATGAAGAGAATTTAAAAGGATTTAATGTAGAACACTCATCCCCTTCTCATAGTTTGGTTGAAGAGTGTATGCTTTTAGCCAATCAAGAAGCTGCAAAAAAACTTGAGCTTTTAGGAATATATCGTGTTCATGATGAACCATCATCAGCAAAAATAAAAAAACTAATAGATGATGTAAATTTATTGGGGATAAATGCACAACTCAAAAAAGATGTTCATACTACAATTGTTAGTATTCAGCAAAAAGCAAAAAATAGTGGTATGGAAAATGAGATTGATGAGTTAATTATACAGTCTCAACAACAGGCAAAATATAGCAATATCAAACAACAACATTTCGGTTTGGGATTTAAAGATTATAGTCATTTTACTTCACCTATACGAAGATATGCAGATTTGGTTTTACATCGTATTTTGAAAACTAAAACAGTAAGAAAAGATATTGAAACTGTTTGTGAAGAGATAAGTATAAAAGAGAGAGAGATAGCACTTCTTGTTTGGGATTATGAAGATAGAAAATACGCTAGATGGGCTAGTAAAAATATAGGTACTACAGTTGAAGCTAAAATAGTTGATATTGTAAATCATACCGTAAAACTTGAAGATAAAGCCAAAGGTGCTAGGGTAACTATAGAAAACTATTCAGGAGAAAAACTTTTCTCAATTATCAGTGTTAAAATTGTAAGTAGTGATATAGTGAGTAAAAAAATTGTTGCTAAAGTTATCTATTGATAGAAAACTGTATGATTATGGGTAGTTATCTTAAAAGCAAATATTATAAAAATAATAGTAAAATTTAGATAAAATAGATAATTAAAATATAAAACATTACAAATTGACATATTTTTTAAAAAAATAAAGTTTTAATGATAGAATTAATAAAAATTAAATTAGGGTTATAAGATGGCAAACGAAAGTATAACAGATGATATAGTAAGAGATTTTTTTAAAACTAATGAACTTTATAAAAATGATAAAGTTATTATAGAAAAACAATCAACAAAGACTAAAAAAATTGATAAACTTTTAATAAATGCTTCAAAAAGTGGTGGGGGAAAAGGTTATCCAGATTTTATTATTCAATACAAAGAAAATCCAAATTTAATAATAGTTATTGAATCAAAAGCCGATACAAAAAAACACAAATCAGATACTTTAGATAAATATAAAGATTATGCTGTTGATGGTGTATTGCTATATAGTTCTTTTTTATCAAAAGAATATGATGTATTAGCAATAGCAGTAAGTGGTGAAGACAAAAATAAATTAAAGATTTCTCATTTCTTACAATTAAGAAATACAAAAGAAGCCCATAATATTTTTAATGATGATAAACTTTTAAATTTGTCAGATTATGAAAATGGCTACAAAACAGATGAAAGAAAATTTAATCAAGACTTCCAAGAATTATTAAAGTATTCAAAAACATTAAATGATAAATTACATACTTTAAAAGTAAAAGAATCTGAACGAAGTTTATTAATAAGTGGTACACTAATAGCATTAACAGATAAAGCTTTTTGCACTGCGTACAAATTAAAAAATCCAAAGTCATTATCCAATTATCTAATAACTACAATAGAAGAGAAATTAACAGATGTTCAAAATAAGCATATTGAAAATATTATTTCATCTTATTCTTTTATAAAAACACATACAATTTTATCAATAAAAGAAAATGAATTAAGAGATATTATTGATGAAATAGATGAAAAAATAAATAATTTTATAAAAACATATAAATACTTTGATACATTAGGACAATTTTATATCGAATTCTTAAGATATGCAAATAATGATAAAGGGCTGGGAATTGTACTAACACCACCTCATATAACAGATTTGTTTTCTGAAATAGCGAATGTTAATAAAGATAGTATTGTTTTAGATACTTGTACAGGAACTGGTGGATTTTTAATTTCAGCTATGAGACAAATGATAATAGATGCTGGTGGTGATAAAAAAAAAGAGTTAGAAATTAAATCTAAACAAATAGTAGGTGTAGAAATACAACATGATATTTTTTCACTTGTTTGTTCAAATATGTATATTCATGGAGATGGTAGAAGTAATTTATTAAAAGGTGGATGTTTCGATGAAGATATTAAAAAAGAAGTGGCTATTTATAAACCTAATGTTGGTTTTCTAAATCCACCATATAAGTCTAATAAGAATGATACTGACGAACTAGAATTTATTTTAAATAACTTAGAGCAACTTGAAAAAGGATCATTTTGTATTGCTATTATTCCAATGTCTTGTGCATTAGCAAATAGTGGAACTAGATTAGTTTTAAAAGAAAAATTATTAAAAGAACATACTCTTGAAGCAACATTTTCAATGCCAAATGAATTATTTCACAATTCTAAAGTTGGTGTTAATACTTGTGTAATGTTATTTAAAGCAAAAGAAAAACATCCTGATAGTTTTAAAACATATTTTGCATATTGGAAAGATGATGGTTTTTCTAAAAAGAAAACTGGTGGAAGAAATGATTATGATAATAAATGGGCAAAAATAAAAAAAGAATGGATTGATAATTATAGAAATAAAGATGAAATAGCAGGGCATAGCATTAAGCAAGTAATTAGTCCAAAAAAAGAATGGTGTGCAGAAGCATTTATGGAAACGGATTATTCATTATTAAATGTAAATAATTTTGAAGTGTCAATTAAAGAAATAGTCCTACATTATTTTAAATATGAATTTTTAGATGAAGTTAAGAAAGCTCCTAAAAAAGAAAATTATACACTTAAATTAAATATTCAAAATTGGAAATATTTTAATATTGAAAAAATATTTGAAGTAAAAGGTACAAAAAGTTTTACGAAGACTGAAATTAAAAACTATCAAAAGGGAAATTTTCCATATATTGTAACATCTTCTGAAAATAATGGAGTACAGGGACTTTATGATAAATATACAGAAAATGGGAATGTATTAACTATAGATTCTGCAACTGTAGGAAGTTGTTTTTATCAAAAGAGTAATTTTTCTGCTAGTGATCATGTAGAAAAATTGGTTCCTAGATTTGATATGAATATCTACATAGCTTTATTTATATTAACTATAATTAATTTAGAAAAAATAAGATATGGATATGGTAGAAAATTTGCTCAATTAAGAATAAAAACAACAAATATTAAGTTACCACAGGATAATAATGGTAATCCAGATTGGAAATTTATAGAAGATTATATTAAATCTTTGTCATATTCAAGTAACATATAAAACAAATTGATTATCAAACTATAAAAAACTATTCAGGGGAAAACTTTTCTCAATCATCAGTGTTAAAATTGTAAGTAGCGATTTAACATTTAAGTTTATTATAAATTGTAACTTTTTATGATGATTTATATAATATAAGTATTAAAACCTTAATTAAAATTTTTATTTAATATTAAATTAAGTAAAGTTTATATAAGAATATAAAAGTTAATAACTAAACTTTTATATGTTTTAAGGAGCTAATTATGTTCAAATCAAAAATATTTTTAAAAGCGATGATGATTGTTACAAGTGTTATTATTATTTACACTTTGGTAATATCTATTTTTGTTCTTCCTAAAATAGATGAAAGTATTATATCTTTGGAAGAAAAAAATGCTAAAGAGGTGTTGAGTAAAGTTGTAACTATCACAAAAAATGTTTCA
>JAYEPD010000055.1:0-2978 GCA_034723675.1 Campylobacterota bacterium | reverse complement strand
TTACAAAACATGATTTAATCGCTTTTAATACAAGTGTTTCAGAATCACTTGGTGATGAGTCAAGATGGTTCCACTATGGTATGACATCTTCTGATGCTGTTGATACAGGTGTTGCTATTCAGATGAGAGATAGTTTAAAAATAATCATCAAAGATGTTAAGATGCTTATGAAGTCTATTAAAAAAAGAGCAAAAGAGCATAAGTATACACTTATGGTAGGAAGATCTCATGGTATTCACGGTGAGCCTATCACTTTTGGTCTAACTTTAGCTGTTTGGTATGATGAGATGCAAAGACATTTAGATAACTTAAAAGAGACTATGAAAGTAATCTCTGTTGGTCAAATAAGTGGAGCTATGGGTAACTTTGCTCATGCTCCACTAGAGCTTGAAGAGTATGCAATGAAAGAGCTTGGACTTAAGCCAGAGCCATGTTCAAATCAAGTAGTTCATAGAGATAGATATGCTAGACTTGCTACTGCTTTAGCATCTATGGCAAGTTCAGTTGAAAAGTTTGCAGTACAAGTGCGACACCTACAAAGAACAGAAGTTTATGAGGCTGAAGAGTTTTTTGCAAAAGGTCAAAAGGGAAGCTCTGCTATGCCACATAAAAGAAATCCAATCTTAACAGAAAATATCACAGGATTAGCACGAAGTATAAGAGCTCATGCAGTCCCTGCACTTGAAAATGTTGCACTTTGGCACGAAAGAGATATATCTCACTCTTCAAGTGAAAGATTCTGGTTACCAGATGCATTTATCACAACTAACTTTATGCTTCATAGAATGAACAATGTTATTGCAAACTTAACAGTTATGCCTGAAAATATGATGAAAAACCTTAACCTAACTGGTGGACTAGTATTTTCTCAAAGAGTACTGCTTGAGTTACCACTTAAAGGTGTATCTAGAGAAGATGCGTATAAAATTGTACAAAGAAATGCTATGAAAGTTTGGGAAGAGATCCAGCAAGGTAAATCTACAACTAATAAAAAAGGTGAGTCTTTATATCTTGGTCACTTACTTGCAGATAAAGAGCTTAGATCTAAACTATCTGAAAAACAAATCAGAGAGTGTTTTAACTACGAATACTATACTAAAAATGTAAGTGCAATCTTTAAAAGAGTATTTAAAAAGTAATCTAGCAACACTATAGCTATAAAATACAAGTATGAAAAGATTTATTGATACTACTAATCAATCGTTTACCTTTTCATCTTGTGAGGGCTGTCCTGCACGATGTTGTGATGGTCGAGAGGGAAGTATATTTTCAGAACTTATCTTAGATGATTTTGAACAAGTTTCAAAAAACTTCCCTATAGTCTTTACTTTTGGTGATCTTGGATATTTAAAAGCGAATGTTTTATTGTCAAACGGGAAAGATTTTTGTCCTTACATAGTAAACCATAAGTGTACTATATATGATGAGAGACCATCTGTTTGTCGTATCTATCCACTTAGTCAAAATGTTGATAATAAAGTATACATAGATGACCTATGTCCAGCCCTAAGTACAGAAACTGGAATAAATATAGTAACTAATGGAGAAATATCAGATAACTTTTTTCATAAAAAGCTTGATAACTATCAAGACAAATTTTTAGAAACTCATTATGAACTAGAAAAAATAAATGATAAAAAAGATTTTGAATTGTTTACAACAATAAATAATTTAGATTTTTATAAATATATTGGTAACCACCAAAGTAAATATATTGATTTTCATCATAAATCGCTATCAAATCAACATAAACTTTAAGTCTTTTAAAGTATAATTAAAACTTAATTAAATTATTATAGGATTTTATTGTATGGAAAACAAATATGTAAATTATGAGGATGTTGATCAACTACAATTGCAAAAAGACATAGACGCTATTAAAGAGAGTATTGGAAATCCTACGCAAGAAGATTTTCAACATCTTTTAAAACTTGAAAGATGGGGAAGAGCTTTTACATTTAGTGGATTTTTAATGCTTCTTATTTTAGTCTCTTTTGAATCTTTTTATAATTTAAATGGATTTGGATTTTGGATTTTAGCTATTATCTCTTCAATACTAATAGGTATAGGAAATACTTCAAGATGGGCAGATATAGCACACCCTATTTTACATGGAGCTTACGATAAAGTTCCAAATATACCTCATAGATATACAAAAGCTGGTTTTGCTACAGGATGGAGAAGGTATATAGATTGGCTAGATTGGATTAAACCTGATGCTTGGATCTATGAACATAATATCATGCACCATTATCATCTAGGTGAGATAGATGACCCTGATAATGTAGAAAAAAATATGCTTTGGCTACATGATAAAAAAATACCAATGTTTTTTAAATATGCGTTTGTTTATATATTTGCAGCACTTTGGAAACTAACATATTATGCACCAAATACATTAAGAATTTTAAATAACAAAGATAGAAAGAAAAACAATCTTCCTGAAACTTTAAAATACGAGATAAGTCCACTTAAACCAAATGGCTACTTACTCTGGCGAGACTATATCGCCCCTTATGGATTAATAAATTTTATAGTTTTACCATTTTTATTTATACCTTTTGGTATAGAAGCTGTTTTAACTGCATTTATAGTTATAGTTTTAGCAGAAGTTTATGCAAACTTTCACTCTTTTGCAGTTATTACACCAAATCATTCAGCTGATGATATATATCAGTTTAGCACACCACATAAAACACAAGGTGAATTTTATCTAAGACAGATTATGGGAAGTGTTAATTATAACACTGGTTCTGATTTTAAAGACTTTTTACACGGTTTTTTAAACTATCAAGTTGAACATCATATTTTTCCTGATAGAACAAACTTTTTTTATCAAAAAAGTCAACCTATTATAAAAGAGATATGTAAAAAACACAACTTAGAATATAGACAAGAGAGTGTATTTAAAAGGTTTTTTATGACAGTAGAACTGATGGTAGGAAAAACTAAAGTTTTAAGAATAGATGGTATTTAAT
>JAYEPD010000054.1:0-2989 GCA_034723675.1 Campylobacterota bacterium | reverse complement strand
TCAAGAGTCTGAAATAGAGTTTTATAAAGCTGACTATAGACAACTATTTTGGATGACTAAAAAAAGAATGGCAAATGAGTTTGGTGTAAACTTAAACTTTGAAGATAGATTTTCAAATATTGCACATAAAATAATGGATCTATTATATGAAGAAGATTTTATACATTTTATAGTAAATGACAATCAAGTGAAAAATCTAATTGCAAATTCTATAGATGAATTTATGAAAGGTTATGACGAAGCAGATACTATAGCCTATGAAAAGATTAAAACATATAAAAGAAAACTAATTCCTGGTACTGAAGATTATGATGCTGTATTTAACAGACTCTATGAGGAAGAGTTAATAAGAAAAGGATTAATTTAATGGAAAAAATTTACATATATTTAGAAAATGATATTTTTTTAGAAGCTAAATCTTTTGGTGCTTCAGGAACAGCTGTTGGTGAAATAGTATTTAATACATCAATGACAGGTTACCAAGAGATTATCACGGACCCCTCTTATGCTGGTCAATTTGTAACATTTACAGCACCAGAAATTGGAAATGTAGGTGTAAATGAAAATGACAATGAAAGTCCAAAAGCACACTGTAGTGGTGTACTAGTACGCTCATACAACGAGTTCACTTCAAACTTTAGATCAGAGAAAAGTTTGAGTAAGCTTTTAAAGGAAAATAACACACTTGGAATTTGTGATATTGATACTAGATATATCACAAAAATGTTAAGAGATGAAGGTTCTATGATGATGATAGCTTCAACTAAAATATCATCAAAAGAAGAATTAAAAAAAGAGTTAGAAAAAAGTCCTAGAATTGAAGATATAAACTATATAGAAAAAGTAAGTACAAAAGAGAGTTACACTCATAAATATGGAGCTTGGGATATGTCAAGTATGTCTTATAAAAAAGGTGTAATGAGTGACAAAAAAGTTGTAGTTGTTGATTTTGGCGTTAAAAGAAATATATTAAATGAACTTGTAGAATCTGGTCTTGAGGTAGAGGTGATGCCAAGTGATTTTAAAGCAGAAGATTTAATAGCAAGATTTGAATCAAATGAGATAGGTGGAATATTTTTAAGTAATGGACCAGGTGATCCTTTAACTCTTACAAAAGAAAAACTTGAAGTTCAAAAGTTAATAGATAAAAACATACCTATGTTTGCTATTTGTTTAGGTCATCAAATGTTAAGTATTGCACATGGATATGATACATTTAAACTTACTTTTGGTCAACATGGTGGAAATCATCCAGTTAAAAATAAAACAAATGTAGTAGAGATAACTGCACAAAATCATAACTATAATGTTCCTGATACTATAGAAAAGATAGCAGAACTTACACATATAAATCTTTTTGATAATACAATTGAGGGTGTAAAATACAAAAATAAACCAATATTTTCAGTACAACACCACCCAGAAGCTAGTCCTGGTCCACATGAAAGTAAATATATATTTAAAGAGTTTGCCGACTCGATTAAATAAAAGTTTACAAAGGACAGCTTTAGAGTTGTCCTTTTTTTATATATAATAAGAAGGAATATTTTGAATAAAGAAACAATAACATTTATTGGTAATGGAAATATGGCATTGTCAATTGCTCAAGGTTTAAAGGAAACATTTAATATTGAGGTTGTAGGTAGAGAAACATCAAAACTTGATAAGTTTGAAAAAGAGTTAGGTGTAAAAATAGAAAAAAATAGTTATGAATCATTTGATATGAATGATAAAAAAGTTATTTTATGTGTAAAACCAGCAAATATTCAAGAGGTAGGTGTAAGATTAAATGGAACTGCTAAAGAGTTATATTCAGTTTTAGCAGGTACTACTTTAGAGATGCTAAAAGAAAATATTAAGGCTAAATCAACAGTAAGAGTTATGCCAAATTTATGTGCTAGTGTTGGTGAGTCTATGACTACATTAACAGGAGATATAAAACTTAAAGAGAAGTCATGTAAACTATTTGAATCTATTGGAGATACATTGTGGCTTGATAGTGAAAAGCAAATAGATATAGCAACAGCATTAGCGGGTAGTGGACCAGCTTACTTAGCTCTTATTCATGAATCATTGTGTGATGGTGCAGTAAAACAAGGTATGAAAAGAGATGATGCTATTAAAGTAGCAAATGGATTATTTAAGGGATTTGGTAAATTAATAGTTAATACGCATCCTGCAATTTTAAAAGATGGGGTGATGTCTCCTGGTGGAACAACAGCAGCTGGTTATGCTGCATTGGAAAAAGGAAATGTAAGAAGTTCTTGTATAGATGCTGTTGAAAAAGCATATCAAGTTACACAAAAATAAAGGTACAAAATGGAAGATTTTTTAAAAAAAGCAAAAAAAGCTAGCAGTATTATCTCAACACTAGGGGGCGATATAAAAAACAAAGTTTTATTAGATATGTCAAAAGCTTTGATTGAAAATTGTGATTTTATAGTTGAAGAAAATAAAAAAGATATGGAATTTGGGCTAAAAAATAGTCTTAGTTCTGCTTTAATGGATAGATTACTTTTAAATAAAGAAAGAGTTGATGGTATGGCAAATGCTATAAAAGAGATTGTGGCTTTAAAAGAACCTGTTGGAAAAACACTTGAAGGGTGGGTTGTAGAAAATGGATTGAATATTCATAAAGTATCTGTACCTATTGGTGTTATTGGTATCATATATGAAAGTCGTCCAAATGTTACAAGTGATACAGCAGCACTATGTTTTAAAAGTGGAAATGTTTGTGTACTAAAAGGTGGTAAAGAAGCTATAAATAGTAATATTGCTATTGCTAAATTACTGCAAGAAGTATTAGAGAAAAACAATCTACCAAAAGAGTGTATATCACTTCTCCCTGATAGCAGTAGAGAGGGTGTGGCAAATTTAATTAAACAAGATAAATATGTAGACTTAATTATCCCAAGAGGTGGAGAAGCTTTAATTAAATTTGTGAGTCAAAATGCATCGGTGCCTGTTGTAAAACATGATAAAGGTTTAT
>JAYEPD010000053.1:0-2996 GCA_034723675.1 Campylobacterota bacterium | reverse complement strand
TCATAAAACTTTCTAAGCCAAGCATCTAAAGGATAGATAAACTTATAAATAGCAGGAACAACTAAAAGTGTCAGTACTGTAGAACTTACAAGTCCACCAACAATAGCAAGTGCCATAGGTGCATTTGACTCACTTCCTGCTCCTGTACCAAATGCAAGTGGAAGCATAGCTCCTATCATAGCAAATGTTGTCATCAAAATAGGTCGCAGTCGCTTTTCACCAGCTTCAAGTACAGCATCATCTACACTTTTACCCTCTTTTATAGCTTGATTTGCAAAGTCAACTACCAAAATAGCATTTTTACCAACCATACCTAGAAGTAGAATAATACCAATCATTACAAATAAACTAAAGTCATTTCCTGTTAAGTACAAGGCTACCATAACACCTGTAAATGACAATGGCATAGAAACCATAATAATAAATGGTTGCAACAACGACTCATAAAGTGCAGCAAGAATAAGATATATAAGTATGATAGCCAATAATATTGCTCCACCAAATGCAGCACCTGTTTTTTTCATATTTTCAATATCACCTGTATATCTATAAGTATATCCAGCTGGTAATATCTCTTTTAAGATATTATCCATTTTTAAAACTACACTATCCAAACTTTCACCATAAAGTCCAGTCGTAACCAATACTTTTCGTTCACGGTCAAATCTGTTTATAGATGCATTTCCAACACTTTTTGTAACTGTTACAAGCCCATCTAAACTTACAAGTTCTCCACTAATATTTCGTACATGAAGTTTTTTGATATCATCTATAGATTTTCTAAACTGATCTTTAAATCTAAGAGTTATATCAAACTCTCTACCGTTTTCTTCATAATACGAAATAGCTCTATCACTACTATATGCAGCTGCTAGTATATTAGCTATATCACTAGCTTCTACTCCTACTCTTGTAGTATTTTCTCTTAAGATATTTATCTTGTATTCTGGTTTACCACTTTCAAAGTCTCTATCTATATTTGTTAACGATGGTATCTCATTTAGTTTTGCCATAAAAGTTTGAGACAACTCATCTAGCTTATCCAAACTATCCCCTGTGATTACTACTTGTACTGGTGCATTTGAACTACCTGTATCAAATGGAGGTAAATCCTCTACAGTTATAACCATATCCGTCATCTTTGTACCCTTAAAATCATTTGTATAGTTTTGGATAATATCCTCTTGAGATAAGCTTCTAAACTCTTTAGTTTTTAACTTCACATAAACTTTTGCTTTATGTAACTCTTTTGCAGCATTGTAACCAATAGACAATACACTATACTCTACATTTTGGTCTTGTTTTATCTTATCCATAATTGGTTGCATCTTATTTTTCATATCAAAAAGACTTGAACCTACTGGTGCTTTTATAAATATTTGCATCTCACTATTGTCTTCCATAGGTATAAAACTCATACCAACAGTAAGTTTAGTTGAAGCAATAAGAAGAGCAACAGTAACAACTATAGTCAATACTTTAAATCTCAATAAAAACTTTAATATTTTTACATAAACTTGATCAAGTTTTAAAAAGTATGGTTCAGTTATATGCCAAAGTTTACTCTCACTTCCACTAAGCACTCTAGCCCCAACTGTAGGTATAAACATAACAGCAACTAAATATGATATAACAATACCAGCAGCAACAGTCATAGCAAAAGAGTTAAAAAACATCCCTACAATTCCGTCCATAAATGCAACAGGTATAAAAACAGCAAGTAAAACAGAAGATATAGCTAAAATAGAAAAAGCAACCTCTTTGATACCCTCAAAAGAAGCTCTAAAAGGCTCTACACCCTTTTCAAGTTTTTTAGTGATGTTTTCAATCACTACAATCGCATCATCTATAAAAATACCAATAGCAAGAGTAAGACCAATAAGTGTTAGTCTATTTAAATCATATCCCATATAATCAATGATAGCAAAAGTACCTATAATTGATGTTGGAATGGCTAAAGCAGATACAAGTGTAGCAGTTACATTTCTTAAAAAAGCAAATACAATAATAATAGCCAAAATAGAACCATAAATAAGGTCAAATGTAACATTGTCAATATTAACCATAATCTTTGTACTTTGGTCTTGTAAAAGTTGAAGCTGATACTCATCACCTGCTGTAGCTTCTAAAGAAGGGATGATTTCTTTGACTTTTTCTATAATCTCTAAAACATTTTCACCAGATATCTTTTTGATCTCTAGCATCACACCTTGTTTACCTTCAAATGTTGAGAAACTATTTGTATCACTTAGACTATCTTCTACTGTAGCAATATCAAGAAGCTTTACACCTGACTTTATAGTGATATTTTTAAGTTGTTCTATACTTAAAGCATCTGCTTTTACTTTTAAAACTACCTCTTCATCATTGTTTATAAGTTTTCCTGCACCTTGTGAGATATTGTTTGCTTGGATTTTACTTTGAAGTTCACGTATTGTGATGTCATATTTATTTAGTTTTGTTGGGTCTACAAATATTCTTATCTCTCTATCTTGATACCCTATGATATTTACTTCACCTACACCTTTTATTCTTTGTAGTTTTGGTTTTAGTTTCTCATCTGACATTCTCATAAGCTCAATAGGGTTTCCACTTTGAGAAGCTACAAAAAGATTGATTACTACTCCAGAAGCACCTAGTTTTTTTACTGTTGATTTTTCAACTCCATCAGGAAGTATAAGGGTACCTATTTTGTCCCTTACATCATTTGTAGCAACATCAAGGTCTTTAAAAAGTTCAAACTGTATAGTTACTACAGAAAATCCCTCATAAGAAGTTGAGAAAAGTTTATCAATACCATCGATACCACTTACAACCTCTTCTATTTTATCAGTTACTTTTGTCTCGACGGTTGAAGCATCTGCTCCATTGTAAACTGTTTGGATAGTTACAACAGGAAAGTCAACATTTGGGAAAAGATTTATAGGCATAGTTTTGTAAGACATCAGTCCAAAAACTATAAAAGTAAGTACTCCCATAAGTGTTGTTATGGGTCT
>JAYEPD010000052.1:0-14562 GCA_034723675.1 Campylobacterota bacterium | reverse complement strand
AAGCAATTGATACAACTATTACTGATAGTCCTAATTTTTTTCCAATATTTAGATTTTTCATTAAATCTCCTGTCTCATTTCATAAGACAATTATATAATAAACTCTCTTAATAAGTTATAAGTAAAACTAATCATATATTATTAATTTTTTTTATATTAATTAGTCAAAAGTTTTTTTATTCGAAAACTCTACTTCTGACATTTAGTCAAAAGTTTTTTTATTCGAAAACTCTACTTCTGACATTTAGTCAAAAGTTTTTTTATTCGAAAACTCTACTTCTGACATTTAGTCAAAAGTTTTTTTCTCTTGACCAATTCTATATATGGCAAAATCATATTTAATAGGATCATCTTTATCAAACTTTTTTAATGCATCTGTTATAAGTATAGCAGACTTCAAGTCATATGTTTTTCTACTTAACAATCCTAATTTTTGTCCTACTTTAAAAGTATGTGTATCAAGTGGTAATATTAAATCTTTTTTATCTACATTTTTCCAAAGTCCCATATCAAGATTATCATCTCTTACCATCCATCTTAAAAACATATTGTATCTTTTATATGGAGAGTTTCCTATATGTTTTATATCTCCATTTTTATCTCTTTTAGGTGTAGTTCCTACTAAAAACTTGTATCCATCGCTATAATACTCATATATTTCTAATACAGATTGTATAATACTATCTATGCCCTCTAAAATATCATTATTCTTATCATAGCCTTTTTTAAAGATATTTTCTAAACTATCTTTACTTTTTAATCTTTTAATTGCTATAAAAAAAGCTATCACATCATCACTTTTTTGAAATCTATAATAGTGTTCTTTCAAACTATTTTTTATAGTTTTTTCATCTTTATCCAACAAATCAAAATCCAATGAACTTATAAATTTAACTATTTGACCTGCATTTCCATATGCAAACAGTGCACATATCAAACTTATATATTCGTCATTATATTTTTTTGCTATCATTAAAGGATCTGGTTTTTCTAAAGATAGTTCATCTGTATTATTTCTAGATGCAACTTCTTTATCTAATATCTTTTTTATATCTTTGATAGTTTTTCCTTTGTTTTATATCTTATTACAACAAAAACAACTCCTAAGAATAAAATAAAATATATAGGATAACCAATCATAAAAATTATTGGCAATAACAATACTCTTACAAGAGATTTTAAAAACTCGTTTTGTGCTATAATATCTGCAATATTTGGACTATAGGTGTAATAAATATCTACAAATTTTGATCCATAAGGAATAACATTTGTCAATAGATACTCATCTCTAAAATCTCTTAAAATTTTTACATATGGATTGAAGTAACTACCATAAGCAGCTGTTGCTATAAAACATCCCTCATATTCATCATAATACCATCCTGATAATCGATATCTAATATCCCCATTTATAGCATCACTTTTTATTGTCAAAATGCTATCATAATTTGTTTTATCTTTTTGGTATACAGGAACTATCTCAAAACTACAAGTATCTCCCTCTAATATCATACTTTTTAAACAACTATTATTTTGTGTGTTATTTATCATAAAATCTTTATTACTTAAGTCAAAATCATATATAAATACAGGTAAATCTCCATCATTATAAAGTGTAACAGTATAAGGTTCATTATCTTCTTTAAAAACTTCGAAATCGATATACTCTTTATCCCATCGATAATCTTCTTCTAAGTCATGAAGTGACCCACCTTCATATTCAGATGAGGATTGAGTTGCTATATTGTATCTTATAGTTGGAATTGTTGTATCTGAAACTTTAACATCTATACCTATACTATAATTTATATCATCAGATAATGTATCTAAAATAATAGTTTGCTTACACTCTTCTTTTGATAATATAACTGAGCAATTATCCCCATATATATTTAATAATTCACTTTTATCACCTTCTGGAGTTATCAGTATTTGTTGTGTAGAGTTTGTATCATTTATTATACTTATCTCTCTTGCTATAAGATGAGAAGTTTTTGAAATCTCAAAATTCAACTCTGTACTACTATTTATATCTTTAAGATATATTTTCATATTATTTGTTACTATATTTTTTGTTGATATAAAAGTTCCTTGACAATCATCAGTTTGCCATGTTCCTCTTAAAGTGTCATTGTTTTCATAAATAGCTGTTAGAAAACCATTTGTTGCATTGTTAGATTCTAATATTGAGATATATTTTATAGATTCATCATATGTAAAGTAGCTACTTATTGTTCCATTTACCTCTATTTGATTTATCAAAGTGCTATTTGAAGGGATTACACAGTTATTTAAGTTAGTTAATAAGATAGAATCACCACTATATATACCACTTCTTGTATCTATCAAAATCTCATTTTCATCACTTTGAACCGTATCTATAGATGAGGAATCACCACAACCTATAAAAAACAGTGCAACTAACAATTGTATTAAATATTTCACACTATACCTCTTTTATTTAATAGCTAAACAAAACCAAACTCAGGAATAAAATAGCATAAGTTGTGCTTCATAAAGTTAAATTTTTAATTCAGCCTATCTAGATAGGTTGAATTAAAAATTTAGCTTTAGGGAGTGCTGCCTTTGCTACCCCAAGGGAAAATAGTCTAAAAGGCACCTTGCAAAAAATATTATCTCAAATTAGCTACGGCTAGTTTGAGATAATATTTTTTACAATCTGCTCTTTTATCTATTTTTTTTATTCTTGAGTTTGATTTTGTTTAGCTATATTTGGATATTATACTCTATTAATATTACATCAAGGTTACAAAAATTATGTCAAAAACACTCTCTATTCTCATCACTGGCTGCTCTTCTGGTATAGGTAAACAAACTGCTTTATTCTTAAAAGAGAAAGGGTATAAAGTTTTTGCAACTGCACGAACTGCTGAAGATGTTGAGATGTTAAAAGATTTGGGCTTTGATGCTTTTTATCTTGATGTAACCAAAAAAGAGAGTATCTCAAGTGCTTTAAAACATATACTAACTATAACAGATGGTACGCTTGATATTTGTTTTAATAATGCAGGTTTTGGACAACCTGGAGCTATAGAGGATATAAAAACAGATATATTAAAAGAACAGTTTGAAACAAATGTTTTTGGACTACATGAAGTTACTATTCAAGTATTAGAGATAATGAAAAAGCAAGGTTATGGAAAAATTATACAACATAGTTCAGTATTAGGTTTAGTATCACTTAAACATAGAGGAGCTTATAATGCAAGTAAATATGCAATAGAGGGACTAACAGACACATTAAGACTAGAGTTAGAAGATACAGATATAGATGTTACTCTTTTAAATACAGGACCTGTTACAAGCAAGTTTAGAGATAATGCTATAGCAAAAACAAAAGAAAATATTGATATAGAAAATTCAAGATTTAAAAACACTTATTTAAAAAACTTAAATGCAAAAAAAAGTGATGTTCCATTTAATCTTGAAGCGATTGAAGTTTCTAAAATAGTTGAAAAAATAATAGTATCAAAAAATGTAAAACCACGATATTATATAACTAAAGCTACATATATTCTTGGGTTTTGTAAAAGAATTTTATCTACAAAGTTATTGGATAAAATACTTATAAAAATATAATAACTATTAGCACAATAAGATAATAAGTTTTACTTAAGATTAACAAAGAAATTACGCGTGACTAGCTAATTATTAGCCATTTATTAATGAATAGATTGTTAAATGTTCAGATATAATAACTTAATATTTAAAGCTATTTCCTTTAATCTTAAGTAAAACTTATTATCTTATTGTTCTAAAATCTTATTTGTCTATATTTTCTTTAACCTCTTTTGCTGTATCTTTTGCAAACTCTGTTGCATTGTTTAAATTATCTTGTAATTTATCTTTATCTATATCTGTTTTTTCACTAACTGCTGACAATACTTTATCTGCTTGATCTGGTGCAAAAATATTTAATGCAACTAAAACTACAACAACTAAAAACCCCAATTTAACTAAACTACCTATCATACTTTATCCTTTTAAATAATATTTTTCGAATTTGCTTTTTGCTGCAAATAATCTGCAATTTGCATCAAGCAAAATGTGATTATAAATATAAACAATCCTGGAAAAAAACTAATCCACCATGCTATTTCAATAACCTCTTTACCACTTTCAAGTAAACTTCCCCAACTAATAGAGGGTGGGTTTATACCAAGCCCTAGAAAACTCAAACCTGATTCAGCTAATATAGCTCCACCTACTCCAAATGTAAATGATACTAAGAAAATCGGTGCTAATAATGGTGCAAAATATTTTATAATAATTTTACTTTTACTTACATTTGCTAAAGATAATATTTTTATATATGGTTTAGTACTGATTGCAAAACTTTCACTTCGTATAAGTCTAGCCATACCCATCCAACCTGTTATAAATAATACTATTATAAGTACAACAATCGAGGCTTCCATATAACTAACAAGTGCTAAAAGTAGAAAAAATGTTGGAAATGTTAAAAACAGATCAATTATAATTGTAATAGATTTATCAATATTACCTTTAAAGTATCCTGCACTAATTCCTACAATTAAACCTATCAAAGAGGATATTGATGCACTTAAGAAACCTATTATTAAAGAGGTTTGTCCACCATTTAAGATTCGAGCAAACATATCTCTTCCTAATCTATCAGTTCCCATTATATTTGTAAAACTTGGCTCTTGAAGTATCGCATCAGGATTTAAAGTATAAGGTGAAACAGTATAAATAAAAGGTAAAAGAAAAACACCAATTACGATTAAAAAGAATGTCCAAATTGAAAATTTATACATGGTAGTATGTTAATGAACTCTTTCCAAATTTTTTTGTTTTAAATTGTGAAAACTTTCCTAAACTTTCAGGCATCTCTAATCCTGTCATATGTTCAAATGTCACTAATATCACATTTTTATTTGTTATATCTCTTACAATATTAAAAGTTTTTTCATATATATCATCCATACCATCTCTAAAATCAAAAGGTGGATCCAAATATAAGATTACCTCATCATTTGTTGATTTTAACTGTTCAAGTAAAGATGGAATTTTATCAAAACTATCTCCATATATCGTAGTACAATTCTCTGGTTCTATTGCTTCACAATTGTTTTGTAAAATTCTATATGAATTTTTATCTATCTCACAAAAATAACTATGTTTTGCACCTCTACTTAATGCTTCAAGCCCAATACCACCACTTCCACCAAAAGCTTCTATAAATAGTGTATCTATTATATCAAATTGAAGAACATTGAAAAATGATTCTTTTAAGATAGACTTTGAGCTTCTTGTAGCATCTAAAGATGGAAGATCTAATATTCTACCTTTATATTTTCCACCAACTATTTTAGTTACTGCTTTACTTTTCATATACTACTACTTGATTTTTTCCACTGTTTTTTGCTTTATACATAGCGACATCAGCGTGTTTTATAAAAGTTTCTTTATCATCCACATCTACTATAAATTCAACAGCACCTATACTTATTGTTATTTGTAATTCTACATTTGAAAATTTGTAATTTTCTACATTTTTTCTTATAGTTTCAGCTATGTTTATAGTATCTGTTATATTTGTTTCAGGTAAAAGTACCATAAACTCTTCTCCACCCCATCTACAAGCTATATCTGTTGAACGAGTTGAGTCTTTAAGTATATTTGCTATATCTATAAGTACAACATCCCCTATATCATGTCCATATGTGTCATTTACATTTTTAAAGTCATCGATATCAAACATAAGTAAAGATAATCCATGTTTATATCTATTTTCTCTTAATACCTCTTTGTTTAACTCATCATTTAATTTTTGTCTATTATATAGTTTAGTAAGATTATCATGATTTGCTTTATATTGTAACTCATAAGTATATTGTTTAAGTTGAGTAATATCTGTAAAAGATACAACAAAATGTTTTGTAGTATTAATAAATGATTTAATATCAACTTGAAATATAACATCATCACCATTAGAATTTTTTATCTTTACTACTCTTTTTATATCTTCTAATTTGATGATTTCATCTATCCATGTTTCATAATTTTTAGTATGAAAATAGTTATCATTTTCTATAAATGAACCACTTATGCAGCCGTATTTTTCTTGAAAAGACTCAATATTGTCTTGATTAAAAAAGTTAAGTAAAGTTTTATTGACTTCTGATAATTTATCTTCATTTATAACCAATATCATATTATCTTGTGCATCTAATATAGAACGCAACTCCATTGTTTTCTCTTTAACTTCATCTTTAAGGTGTCGATTTGTTTTTTCTAATTTATCCTTTAAATATTTTGGTTCAACTGCTAATACAATAGTATCTATTAAACTGTGTATATTTAAAGGTTTACTTACATATCCTCTTACTCTTTGATTTATAGCTTTTTTTAAAAAGTCTGCATCGTTATGTGCAGTTGTTACGATAGATGGAACTGTACTATCTATGAGTGAGATTTGTTCTAACATATCAAGTCCATTCATTTTTGGCATATTTATATCTGTTATTATTAAGTCTATTGTGTCTAGTTCTGAACCCTCTTGATTGTGTTTTTTAAATAATTCTAATCCTTCTGCACCATTAACAGCTTCTATTACACTATTTACAAACTTTGACAATACCCCAGCTGTTAATGTTCTAATCTCATCTTCATCTTCCACATAGATAACATTTATATTTTTTAAAAAACTCTTATCTATACTCATACTGTTTCCTTATTAAATATTTTTAAAGCATTTTCCAAATCTTCTTTTGTGTCTATACCAAAACTTTTTGACTCTACTTGAACCATTCTTATTTTACTACCATTTGATATAGCTCTTAATTGTTCCAATTTCTCTACACTTTCTAAACCTGATGTATCAAATGAGCAAAACTGTTTTAAACTCTTTTTTGTAAATCCATATATACCTAAGTGTCCTTTATAAGGGGTTTTATTATAGTGATCTCTATGATATGGTATCTTTGCTCTTGAAAAATATATAGCATCTTCATTATCATCACATATGACTTTAACATGATTTGGATCATCTGCCATCTCAGAGTTTATATTTTTATAACAACTAACCATAACAAACTCTTTATTTTTTAACTCTTTTACTTTATCTATTACTGCTTTTACAACATCTGGTTCTATAAATGGTTCATCTGCTTGTACATTTATAACTACATCACTATTATCAAGTCCCAATATATCTACAGCTTCATTTATTCTATCTGTACCACTTTGATGTTTAGTAGAAGTTATAACAGCTTTTATATCATACTTATTTGCAAGATCTACCACCTCTTGTGAATCAGTTGCTATTACAACCTCATCTAATATCTCTACTCTTTTAGCAGTTCTAATAACCATAGGTAATCCAAGTATATCTACTAATATTTTATTTTCAAATCTACTACTATTTAATCTCGCTGGTATAATTATCATCTTTTATTTCCTACTCTTTATTTGGTAATATTATTTTAAAAACTACAATATTATTATCTTTATTTATCACTTCAACTTTACCATGTAAGTGAAGCTCTATTATCATTTTTACTATGTATAAGCTAAGCCCTACTCCATTTCGTGTATCTTTTGTACTAAAATAAGGGGTAAATATTTTTTCTTTTATATCTTCATCTATATATCCACCATTGTTAGATATATCTATATTTAAGCTTTCATCATTATTTTTTATATCTATTGTTATATTTTTAGATATATTATCATTATCTGTATTTTTATCTATTGCTTCTTGAGCATTGTCTAGTATATGTTTAAATATAGCTATTAACTTATCTTCATATGATAATACTTTCATATTATCTTCTGTCTTTATAGTTAATATATCTTTTTTTACTATTGACTGATCAACTGCTCTATTTATAAGCATATTTAGTTCAAACTCTTTTTTTGAACCTTGCACCTCTGTTATGAGTTGAAATTTACTGATTATACTTGATAAATCTTCAATATTCTTTTGCATAGACTCTAAAATAGGTACTGCTTCATTTTTTTCTACATATTCATCTGAAAAATTATATGAAAATAATAAATTCTGTGCCTCAAGAGATATGACATTTAAAGGTTGTCTCCACTCATGAGCAACTGTTCTTAAAGTATCAGTCATGATCTCTAATTTTGCTTTATTATTTACTATAACCTCTTCTAATACTACTTTATTTTGCTGAAGATTTACTTTTGTAGTTATATCAAACATAACAGCTGAATATCCTGTAATATCACCATATTTATTTTTAATTGGCTTTATTATTATATCTACCCAAAAAATATCACCATGTTTATTTTTACTTGATATTATACCATTGTATTGTGACTTATTTGATATAGCATCCCATATTAATAGTTTTAAATTAGATTGATTTATATCATCATAAAATAGCATCTCATAAGAGTTACCAACCAATTCATCCTGATGATATAGAGTCAATCCACAAAAAGCATCACTTACCTCTTTAAATATTCCATTTGTATCAACATGTGCTTGTATTACATATTTATTATATGTTTCTCTATCAGATATATTTTGAGTTATATCACTTATATTTATTACAATTGCTTTTTTATTTTCCATAAGTTTAATCGATATAGATAGATATACTATCTCATTATCTTTTCTCTTACAAGCGACATCTAAATTATTGATATAGTTATTCTCATCAATATCATTTAATAGAGTTTGTAATTTTAGTTTATACTCAGGAAGCAATATATCTATAAAACTCATATTTAATAGTTCTGTATTTTGATAACCCAATATTGGAGTAAATGCAAGATTAACATAAACAAACTTACTTTGTTTATCTATGATACCTATACCACTCCAAGAGTTATTGATTATCTCTTTTAAGACTTGATTATTTTTATCTGCTACATAACTTGACATCTAAGTTAAACTATCCTTATAAATTGTAATATAGATTTTAACATAATCATCCTTTTATCATCTCTACAAAACTAATGACATTTATTGTATATTCTAATAAAATTAAATGATTCTATTTAATTAAAAATAGTTACAGAATCCTAGTTAAATAAATTTGTAGGGCTATCTTTTAATCTTTTAACTTCAGCACCAATATCATCTTGTCTCATAAAGTGTTCACCTATTAAAAATGCATCAGCTCCAGCTTCACTTAACTCTTTGATAATAGCTCGGTCAGACACACCACTTTCAGCAACAATAATTTTACCATTTGGTATCATAGGTATAAGTTTATGACAAAGATTCATATCCATCTCAAAAGTTTCTAAGTTTCTATGGTTTATCCCTATTATATGAGCACCACAAGCCATAGCTTTTTTTAAATCATCCACATCATGTATCTCTACTAATACTTCAAGTCCTATATGTAAAGCGTAGTCATATAACTCTTGTAACTCTTTTTTACTTAATGCTTTTGCTATCAATAAAATAAAATCGGCACCATAAACTAAAGCTTCAACAATTTGATACTTATCTACAATAAAGTCTTTTCGTAAAAGTGGAGTTTCAACATATCTTCTTATACCTGTAAGATATTCTAAATCTCCTTTAAAAAAATGTGGTTCAGTAAGAACTGAAATTGCATTGGCTCCATTTTTACTATACTCTTGTGCTATAAATAGTGGATCAAAATCTTCTTTTATAATACCTTTACTAGGACTAGCTTTTTTAACTTCTGCTATTATTCTAATAGGCTCTTGCTTGGTTGCAGTAAGATATGGTTTTACATCTCTAGGTGGATACGGATTGTATGCCAAACTTCTCCCTAAAAAGTCAAGATCATAATCTTTTTTTCTTTTCTCTAAATCTTCTTTTGTTTTTTTTATGATATCATCTAAAATCATTATTTTTTATTTTCCTTACAGTTTTTTATTTTTTCCCAATGAAGTTTTATCTCATCATCTTTTAGTTTAGTTATACTTACAATTTTTGACATTATTTTATAAGAATCTTTACAATTGCCTATTTTATAATAACCCCAGGCTAATGAATCTAAATAGGCAATATTATTAGGACTTGTTTTTAAAGCAGCTTTTACTAAAGATATACCTTTTTTGACATCTATATCATAGTCAATAAGTAAGTATCCATAATAGTTCTGATAACTTGCGTTATTGATACCACTTGAAAGTGCCAATTCAAAATTTGCAATTACATTTTTCATAACTTTAATTTTATCATCAGCTAGTTGAAATCTATACATCGCTATTTTACCTAACAATTCAGGTTTTTTTGTTTCTCGATAAAGCTTTTTTGTTAATTTTAAAGCTTTTTTTAATTGACCATCTTGATAATATAGATTGATAAGTTTAGATTTGTCAATTTTAGTCTCTTCTAAAAATAAGATAGCTTGTTTTATATCTTTTTTTTCCAAAAGTGAAATAATAAGATTTTGTATTAAAAGTGTAGTTTTATCTAAAGATGGGTTCTTTTTGTATTTGTTATACATCTTATTTAAAATAGATAACATCCCATCAATATTACCTTGCTCTTGATATATAAGCATAAGCTTATCACAAATTATAGGATTACAACCTTTAGTTTGAATATGTGTTTCAAGATAAGCTAAAGCTGTTTCTTTTTGATTTAAATAAGTATAAAGTACATTTGCTAGTTTTAATAAAGTTTTTTCATTTTGATTTTTTGTATAAGCACTTTCATAATATGTTAATGAATTCTTATAATCCTCTTTTGCATAATATATATTTGCTATTATCTCATAGTTTGTTGCATTATTAAACTCTTTTAATAATACTTTTGCATCAGCTAAAGCTTGTTTTGTTTTGTTTTGAGATATAAATGATATTATCTTTTGTTGTGTATAATATTCTTTATTTTCTTTAAACTTATCTATACCAATATTTGAAAGTTTTACCATAGTTTTAAAGTTTTTTGTTTTATAACTATAAAAAATAGCTTTTTTGAGATAATTTTCAGTTTCTGATATTTTGAAAAGTTTATTATAGTATACAAAACTATAAGGATAGTCCTGTGCTTTTTCACTATCAAGTGCAAGCATTATATATAGATCTTCTTGTGTATCTTTTATTGTTGTTTTTGCTTCACTTATTGAAAATAATAAAAATAAAGTAATAGTTATAAGTCTAATATTGCTGGACATTCCTCTTTTACCTCTTTTATATTATTTTTAAAATATTCCCAAAATGGAAAAGTTTTACATTGTATAGGTCGTGCTTCATACACTCCACATCTTTTTTTATCTAAGTCAAAAAAAACACAAGCGTAACTATTTTTCGATATTTGTTTCTCTTTTATTGAGTATCTGTAACCAATTTTAAATAGATACTCTTCATTTAGTTTGGATACTGTAATATTTAAAAGTTTTGATAATTTTTCACACTCATTTTTAGTTATCCAGATATATCCTGACTCACCAATACAACAGTTGCCTTCACAACTTTCACATTTAGTTTCATCAAATTTATATGGATAATCTTTGTGTTCTAACATAAAAGGATTATATCTAAAATATCTTGAAATATAAATCTATACCTATAAAACTTTTAGATTTGTATCTTGTATCTTTTGTGCTAAAACTTTTGAGATATTTTTATAAAACAATGCATATGTATTACCATGCTCTTTATGATTGTATTCATTTATAGTAAAGCCTATAAGAACAGTATTATCAGATGCACTTATACAACTAGCTGTTCTTTTATTGTTTAAAATTGCTTGCATCTCTCCTATTAAAGTAATGTAGTGATAGTTTTTGTTACACCAAATTTATCTGTAACATTAACTTTAACAGAACCTGATAATATATAGTATATAAATTGGTTTTTTGAATCATTTTGTTTAAAAATAGTTTCATTTTTATTAAATTTAGCAAACACTATCTCATCAATCAAAATCTTGATTTGAAACTCTGTCAAATCTTTAAAAAAAATAATTTTATCTTTCACTTCTGTTAATTGCTTTAGTATTTCATCTTTATTCATTTTATCCCTTAAATTTTTTTTATTTTATCTATCTCATCTCGAAGTCTTATCGCCTCTTCAAAGTTAAGATCTTTTGCTGCTTTTTTCATCTGAGCATTTAGTTCAATGAGCATCTTTTTTCTCTCTGCTGCTGGCATTTTCTCCATACGATCCATTTTTAATGCAACATCATCATACTCTTCCATTTTTAAATCTTCATCAAGTTTTCTAATGGTTGTTGTTGGAGTGATACCATGCTTTTTATTATGTGCCTCTTGTATCTCTCTTCTTTTATTAGTAGTATCAATTGCAAACTGCATACTATCTGTTATCTTTTTAGCGAATAGTATCACCTTACCATTTGAGTTTCTAGCAGCTCTACCCATAGTCTGAACTAGACTAGTTTTACTTCTTAAAAACCCCTCTTTATCAGCATCAAGTATAGCAACTAAAGAAGCTTCTGGAATATCTAAACCTTCTCTAAGTAAGTTGATTCCAATAAGTACATCAAATTTTCCAAGACGAAGTTGTCTTATGATTTGATTTCTCTCAATGGCATCAATTTCACTATGCATATATTTTACTTTGATACCTAAATCTGCATAATAACTAGCTAACTCTTCTGCCATCTTTTTCGTCAATACCGTTACTAAAACCCTCTCATTTTTAGCTGTTACTTTTTTTATCTCATCGTGTAGTTTTTCAACTTGAAATTCACTGTCTAGTATCTCAATAATTGGATCTAATAATCCAGTAGGTCGTATGATTTGCTCTGCAACTACACTACTCATATCTACTTCTAAATCATTTGGTGTAGCACTTACAAATAAAAAGTTTGCTTTTTTATTTATATACTCATCAAATTTTAAAGGTCTATTGTCAAGTGCAGATGGAAGTCTAAAACCATAATCAACCAAAACCTCTTTTCTACTTCTATCAGCTGCATGCATACCTCTAAACTGAGATAAACTAACATGAGATTCATCGACTATTAATAGATATGGTCTATTCATCGCTTCAAAATAATCAATCAAAGAGTATGGTGTTTCACCTGGTTTTTTATCTGTAAGGAGTCTGGCATAGTTTTCGATACCTTTACACATACCTGTAGCTTCTATCATCTCAAGATCAAACTCTACTCTTTGTTTAAGTCTTTGATACTCTACATGCTTCTCCTCTTTTGCATAGTATTCAAGTCTTTCACCTAACTCTTTCTCAATTGACTCTACTGCTTTAGCCAATCTATCTTGAGATACAACAAAAGGGTTTACACTATAAATAGTAACTGTATCTAACTCCTCAACCATACTATTTGTAAGATATTCTAGTTTTCGAATAGATTCAATCTCATCACCAAAAAACTCTAATCTTATAAACTCATCTTCAAAATAAGCTGGAAATACATCAATAACATCTCCATTTACCCTAAAATCAGCCCTATCAAAAAACTTATCATTTCTTTTATATCCCATCTCTACAAGCTTAAGTAGCATAGCTCTTTGGCTGTATTCTTGCCCCTTATCTACTTTTTGTACATTTGCTTTGTACTCTTCTGGATTACCAAGACCATAGTTTGCAGATACTGATGCTACACAAATAATATCATCAAAGCTAAGAAGTGAAGCAGTTGTAGAGAGTCGAAGTCTCTCTAACTCACTATTTATTGAACTATCTTTTTCAATAAAAAGATCACTACGAGGAATATACGCTTCAGGTTGATAGTAGTCATAGTAAGAGATGAAATACTCAACATGATTATCAGGAAAAAATCCACGAAATTCAGAGTATATCTGAGCAGCCAATGTTTTGTTGTGTGTCATGATAAGTGTTGGCATTTGTGTAGCTTCTATAACTTTAGCCATAGTGTATGTTTTACCACTACCTGTAACACCTAATAGAGTATTGTATTTGTTGCCACTAACTATACTTGCTGTTAGTTTCTCTATAGCTTGTGGTTGATCTCCTGCTGGAGTATATGGTGTATGTACTTTAAATGGTGTCATAAATAAGATTATATCATATTTTAAATTATGTTAAGGAGACTGTTTGTCTGTTTTATTAAATAAATATTTCAAGATAACTGCTATCATAAAAGCAACCGCAGCAATACTTGTAGCTACATCATTATTATTTACATCTGTACTATATCCAATCAATAAATTAAAACCTACTACTATTAATGTAGATAATAACATTATTCCAAGTAAAGATATAGATAATAAAAATATATTTTTCATAAAAATCCTTGTTCATTATGTTATCTTTTTAAATGTTTACATAAGATAAAATTAAATTTATAAAACTTTTCTAAGGTATTATTACTGTATACTTTTACAACAAAAAGGGCTTTAATGATTAAAGATATTGGTTTTTATTTATAAATGTTATATTTTGTTTATATACTAGAGTGTTCTGATGGAAGTTTGTATACAGGGATAACAAAAGATATAGAAAAAAGATTAGATGAACACAACAATAAAAAAACAGGTGCAAAATATACAAAATCAAGACGCCCTGTAAAACTTGTATACAAAGAACAATCTTTAAATAGAAGTACAGCTTCAAAACGGGAATATGAGATTAAAAAGCTTACAAGATTAAAAAAACTTCATTTAATAAATAATT
>JAYEPD010000051.1:0-3021 GCA_034723675.1 Campylobacterota bacterium | reverse complement strand
TTGTGTTATTTTTTGATGGTGTTTTAAAGTTTATGCGAACATATTTTATAGAAACTGCTGCAAAAAAGAGTGATATATTAATCTCTGCAAAACTTTTTGAACATGTGATGGGTTTAAGAGGTGAATCCTCACCATTGTCTGTTGGAAGTTTCTCTACACACTTTAAAGAGTTTGATTCTATTAGAAATTTTTTAACATCTTCTGTTTTAACACTAGTGGTTGATTTTCCATTTTTGATCATATTTTTAGTGGTGATTTACTATATTGGTGGTGCTATTGTTGTTGTGCCTTCAATGATTATTGTTATCATTTTACTCTATACCTTTGCTGTATCTAAACCACTTTATAAAAGTATAGAGGAGACTTATCAAGCAAGTGCTAAAAAAAACTCAATATTAATAGAGACTCTAAATGGTTTAGAAAGCATTAAAGTGTTTAATGCTTTTAATACAACCCAATACTCTTACGAAGAGGCAAATGGTTTTATAGCAAGTAAAAATATAAAAACAAAGATGCTATCAACCTCAATATCAACAATCACAGGTGTTTTAATACAACTAAACACTATACTAGTAGTGATAGTTGGAACCTATATGATTCAAGAGTTACAGATGAGTATGGGTGCTTTGATCGCTGTTGTGATTTTATCTTCACGAACTATATCACCTATTGGTCAAGTTGCAGGTTTGATCTCTAGCTACGAGCAAACAAAATTAGCTTATACAACTCTAAATGATATTATGAACCAAGATATAGAGAGGGAAGATGGGAAGGAGTTTATACAACTTAATAGTTTAAAAGGGACAATTGAGTTTAAAGATGTAACTTTTAGCTATCCAAATGACTCAAAAGAGAGTTTAAAAAATATCTCTTTTAAAATTAATCCAAGTCAAAAGTATGCTATCTTAGGAAAAATTGGTTCAGGAAAAAGTACTATTTTAAAACTGATCTTAGGACTTTATAAACCACAAAGTGGAACTATACTAATAGACGGTATAGATATAAATCAAATTGACCCAATATTTTTAAGGGATAATATCAGCTATGTACCACAAGATATAGTGCTATTTAGTGGGACTTTAAAAGATAATATATCTTATGGTTCAGCATATGTTGAAGATGAACTTATAGTAGAAGCTACAAAAGTTTCAAATCTAAATGAATATATTGAAAAATCCCCAGAAGGGTTTGATACAAATATCCAAGAGGGTGGAAAAAACTTATCAGGTGGTCAAAAACAAAGTGTAGCAATAGCAAGAGCCTTTTTAAAAGATAAACCAATTGCCCTTTTTGATGAACCAACAAATGCTATGGATACACCAACAGAAAACTTAACAAGGAACAATCTACAACAAAAGATTCAAAATAAAACAACACTACTAATCACCCATAAGATGAGTATGTTAGATATTGTTGATAATGTAATAATTATAGATGAGGGAAGAGTAACATTTAATGGTGCAAAAGGTGACTTAAACAAAAGGATTGCAAATGAGAGAAGATAGTATGGAGTTTGTATCAAGTCTTAGTAGTGCAATTATTGAAAAAAATAGTAGGCGTTCTAAAATGATGCTAAATACTATTTTAGTAGTTTTTATATCTCTTATAGTTTGGGCAAACTATGCAGATATTGATGAGATCACAAGAGGGGAAGGGAAAATTATCCCCTCTTCAAAAGTACAAATTATTCAAAACCTAGAGGGTGGAATAGTATCTGAAATCTTAATCAAAACAGGACAGATAGTACAAAAAGATACACCCCTTCTAAAAATAGAAAATAAACAGTTTGAGAGTAGTTTTATACAAAGTGGACTAAAACTTGATGAACTAAAAATAAGAGCCAAAAGATTAGAAGCAGAAGCAAAAAGTCTTAAAAAATATGAGATAAAAGATAATCAACTTCTAAAAAATAATCAAGAGCTAATCAAAAATGAAAATATATTATTTTTATCTCATATAAAGTATCTTGACAATCAAGTTAATATGGTAAAAGAACAAATTGTTCAAAATAACTCAAAAATATCAGAGCATAAAAACACACTTAAACATCTCAAAAAGAAAAAAGAGCTTTTAAAAGAGGAGATAGGATTAGTTCAACCTTTAGTAAAAAAAGGGATAGAATCAAGGATAGAACTAATAAGACTTCAGAAAGAGAATGCAAATATCTCTTCTGAACTTGATATAAAAAGTTCAGAGATAAAAAACCTCAGTAGTGTAAAAAAAGAGCTTACACAAAAAATAGATGATCTGAAAATTGGTTTTTCAAATAGAGCCCAAAAAGAGTTAAATGAAATTATAGCCCAAATATCACAAATAGTAAATGAAAAAAGTAAATTTAAAGATCAAGTTACAAGAACACTTGTAAAATCACCAGTAAATGGGAAAGTAAAAAGACTACTTGTAAATACTGTTGGTGGAGTAGTAAAGCCTGGGGAGAGTTTAATTGAAATAGTTCCTATTGAAGATATGCTAATTGTAGAGGCAAAAATCAAACCAAAAGATATAGCATTTTTATACCCAGATCAAAAAGCTATCATAAAATTTACAGCGTATGACTTCTCAATACATGGGGGACTAGAAGCAAAACTTATAGGTATAAGTGCAGATACAATTGAGAATGAAAAAGGGGAGAGTTTTTATCTTGTTGAGTTACAAACAACCAATAGTTTTAAAAAGTCAAAATTGATGAAAATCATCCCAGGGATGACTGTATCTGTTGAAATCTTAACTGGTAAAAAAACTATCATGGATTATATATTAAAACCAATTTTAAAAGCTAAGAATAATGCTTTAAGTGAAAGATAAAATATTTGAGCCTTATTTACTCAATCAAAATGTACAATAGCAAAATTAAAATTGGTCTGGGCTCTGGTAACTAAATAAATTATTTAGTGCTACTTAATGCAATAGTTTTAAAAAATGAACTTATACCCCACACCATAAACCGTTTTTAGATAGTTAGGCTTACTACTGTCTTTTTCTATTTTTTTTCTTATATTTTTTATATGATTATCTAGTAAT
>JAYEPD010000050.1:0-3030 GCA_034723675.1 Campylobacterota bacterium | reverse complement strand
AAGTTTTACTTAAGATTAACAAAGAAATTACGCGTGACAAGAAGATAAAGAGCCATTTATTAATACATTTTAATCTGAAGATATATAAAAACTTGTTTGCTAGAAAAGCTATTTCCTTTAATCTTAAGTAAAACTTATTGTGGGATTGAACTGCCTTATTTATAGTTAAAGTAATTTTTAGAGATACACTTAAAGTTTTAAATGTTAAAATCCATTTATGAAAAAATTATTACTATTAACACTACTCACAGCTTCACTTTTCTCATCAGATGATAAGATAACACTTTCATGGCTTGAAAAACAACCAAAAAGTTATGCAAAAGATTTTTATATTTGGAGATATTTAGATAAAGATATAACAAAAGAACAATCATGCAAAGTATTGGAACAAGTAAAATATATGAATAATAAAATATTTTATAGGTATATAGATAGATCAAAAGATAAAAATCTATTGGATTTAAAAGCATGTATGAAAGCAAAAACAAAAGATTTAGTTCATAAAGAAGCTTATTGTATAGAAGCTGGACTTAGTATATATGATGCTACAAAATTATCAAAAAAAGAGTTATCTAAAGTTATCAAAAAAACAAAAGTTGAGTATAAAGAGTTTACTCAAAAATTAGATATAATAAATTCACCATTACCTTTTAAAACACTTGAACAAAGTGTACCAAAAGTATTTTTTGATACATTTAATATGACAGGTAGTTTTTATAGAAATAAATATTTTAATCATTATTTTTCACATAAACTTATCAGAAAACTTAAAAATGAAAAGTATAAAAAAGAGTTTACACAAACTATTAAATTAATAGTTACAAATTTAAATATGAAAAAAGCACAAACATCACTACTTAAACTTAGTTCAGAAGATTTATCTTTTAAAGCTGTTTTTCATCTAGCAATTAATGCTATACGACACAATAAAGAAGATTTAGCTATGGTGTATTTAGAAGATGCATTGGAAAAAGCTTATTATAAAATGGAAAAAGACAATATAACTTTTTGGCAATATCTTATAACAAAAGATAAAAAATATCTTGAAAAAGTAGCTTCTAGTTGGGATGTAAATATATATACACTTTATGCAAATGAGATGTTAAAAAAAGAGCAAGAAAATATTATATACAAAATAGAACAACATAATAAAAGTTCAAATTACAATCTAAAAGATCCATTTTCTTGGTTGAAAGTTTTAAAAGAGAGTAAAAAAATGGATAATAATAAACTTACAAAATATGAAACAATTTTTACAGATAATGAAACACTAGGTCATCTAGCTTTTGTAAAAGAGAGATACGACAGATATAAAAAATCTTACTTTGTGATGCCATATGAAAAATATATAGGAGATTTAGAAAAGAATAGACAATCTTTAATATATGCAATAGGGAGACAAGAGAGCCGTTTTATACCTACTTCAATATCTAGTGCTTATGCTATGGGAACTATGCAAATCATGCCATTTTTAAGTAAAGCACTAGCAAAACAGCTCAAAGTACCTTACGATATAGATAAACAACTTGAAGCTAAAACAAATCTAAAGTTTGCAAATCATCATCTTAATTATCTTGAAAGAAAACTAAAACACCCTTTACTTATATCTTATGCTTACAATGGTGGGATTGGTTTTACAAGTAGACTATTAAAAACAGGATTATTTAAGAAAAATAGTTCACTAGAGAAATACGAGCCATTTTTAAGTATGGAACTTTTACCATATGATGAAACAAAAAAATATGGTAAAAAAGTATTAGCTAACTATTATATCTACCAAAATCATATAAATAAACAAAATCAAGTTAAGCTAGAAAAACTTATAAAAAGTGTTCTTAATTAAAAAGCATAGACACAATTGAGTGTCTATGCTTTTAGAGACTAATTAGAGATATTTAATCTATATCGCTTCCTCATCTTCTTCACCAGTTCTTATTCTAATGATTTTTTCTATTGAAGATACAAAAATTTTACCATCTCCAATTTTTCCTGTTTTAGCAGACTGGGCAATTAGCTTAGTTACTTCATCAACTTGATCTTCTGCTACTACTAAGTCTAGCTTGATTTTTGGTAAAAAATCTACTACATACTCAGCACCTCTATAAAGTTCACTATGCCCTTGCTGTCTTCCATATCCTTTTACATCAGATACTGTCATACCTGTTATTCCAGCTTCTGTTAATGCATCTTTTACATCTTCTAACTTAAATGGTTTTATTATTGCCTCTACTCTTTTCATTTTATCTCCTTTTTTATTCTATTAATAAATTATATTAAAAAGCTCGTTTAAATTCTGGGTATGCTTCTACACCACACTCATTTACATCCAAGCCTTCTAGCTCTTCATCATTTTCTATTCTAATTGTTATGATTTTATTGATTATGTATAATACAATATAACTACTTACAAAAGCAAAAATTGCAACTACAACTATACCTTTTAGTTGACCCATAAATGTAATCCCAGCTTCTGGATTTGAAGCAAAGATACCAACAGCAAGTGTTCCCCATATACCATTTACAAGATGTACAGATAATGCTCCAACTGGATCATCAAGTCTTAACTTATCAAAAAAAGGAACTGCAAATACAACTAAAGCACCACCAATACCACCTATTAAAATTGGTTGGTATATATTATAAAGATCTGGACCTGCTGTTATAGAAACAAGACCACCTAATGCACCATTTAATACCATTGTTATATCTAATTTTTTATATCTAAAGTACATCATAAGAGCAGCAATAATTGCCCCTGAAAGTCCTGCAGTGTTAGTATTTAAAATTGTAAGAGCAACTGCATCAGCACTCTCTTTTGAAGATATTGAACCTACACTTCCCCCATTAAATCCAAACCATCCAATCCATAAAAGGAATGCACCTAAAGTTACTAATGGAATATTTGATGCAGGAATAACCCTAACCCCTCCACTTTTAGGGTACCTCCCTTTTCTTGCACCAAGTATCAAAATTGCAGCTAATAATGCCCAACCACCAGTTGAATGTATCACTGTGCTACCAGCTAGGTCA
>JAYEPD010000049.1:0-14752 GCA_034723675.1 Campylobacterota bacterium | reverse complement strand
AAAAAAAGAGAAACCATCGATAAATACGATAGTCCCTCTTTATAAGGTTTATGATTTAGGTATGTAACTAAGTTACATTACCATGTTTACATCATACCTCCCATCCCTCCCATATCAGGCATAGGAGCAGCTGCTACTTCATCACCTTTTACATCTGAAACTGTTGCTTCTGTTGTTAAAAGTAATGATGCGACAGATACTGCATTTTGCATTGCAACTCTTTCTACTTTAGTAGGATCTACGATACCTGCTTCATACATATCTATATAAGTACCTTTAGCTGCGTCAAAACCTAAGTTTGTGTCATTTGATTTTTCAACTTCATTTACTACAACACCAGCATCATAACCAGCATTTGCTGCTATTTGTTTCATAGGTGCACGAACTGCTCTTATGATAATATCAGCACCAATTTGCTCATCACCCTCTAAGTCATGAGATACTTTAGTAGCAGCTTTAACTAAAGCAGCTCCTCCACCAACAACAATACCCTCTTCAACAGCAGCTCTTGTAGCACTAAGTGCATCATCAACTCTATCTTTTTTCTCTTTCATCTCTGTTTCTGTAGGAGCTCCTACTTTGATAACTGCAACTCCACCACTTAATTTAGCAAGTCTCTCTTGTAGTTTTTCTTTATCATAATCACTTGTAGTAGTTTCTATCTCATTTCTAATTTGACCAACTCTAGCTTCAACAGCTGTTTTATCACCAGCACCATTAACAATAGTTGTATTATCTTTATCTATTACAACTCTTGTTGCTGTTCCTAGATCTTCTATCGTAGTTGATTCTAAAGTCATACCTCTCTCTTCTGATATAACTTTTCCACCTGTAAGTATTGCTATATCTTCAAGCATCGCTTTTCTTCTATCTCCAAAACCTGGAGCTTTAACAGCAGAGATATTTAAACTTCCTCTTATTCTATTAACTACCAATGTTGAAAGTGCTTCACCATCTACATCTTCAGCCAATATCAATAATGCTCTTTGTGTTTGATTTACAGCTTCCAAAATTGGTAACATCTCTTTTAATGAAGAGATTTTTTTCTCACAAAGAAGTATAAATGGATTTTCCATCTCTGCTGTCATTTTTTCTACATTAGTTACAAAATATGGTGATAAATAACCTCTATCAAACTGCATACCTTCTACTACATCTAACTCATCATTGATACCTTTTGCTTCTTCTACAGTAATAACACCATCTTTACCAACTTTATCCATAGCTTCTGCTATCATATCACCTATTTGAGTATCACTATTTGCAGATATAGTTGCTACTTGTGCAATTTGATCTTTTGTATCAACAACTCTTGACATCTTTTTTAACTCTTCAAGAATTGATGCACTTGCTTTATCCATACCTCTTTTTAATTGTACAGGATTAGCCCCTGCTGTTACATTTCTAAGACCCTCTTTAAAAATAGATTCTGCAAGAATAGTTGCTGTTGTAGTACCATCTCCAGCTTCATCATTAGTTTTAGAAGCAACCTCTTTTACAAGTTGTGCCCCCATATTTTCTAAACTATCATCTAGTTCAATCTCTCTTGCTACACTTACACCATCTTTTGTAATTGTTGGACTACCAAAAGCTTTTTGTAATAAAACATTTCTCCCTCTAGGACCCATTGTTACTCTTACAGCATCAGCTAATTGTTTAACACCACTATATAATCTATTTCTTGCATCATCACTAAAATATATCTCTTTTGCCATTACTTCATCACTCCTAATATCTCTACTACTTCCATCACTAAATAATCTTCATTATCTACAGTTACTGCTGCTGATTTAGCATATTTACCATATACTACTTTATCCCCTACTTCTACATGTTTTACATCAGGACCAATTGCTACAATTGTTGCATGTGTTGGTTTCTCTTTTGATGCATTATCAGGTATATATATACCACTTTGTGTTTGAGTAACTGGTTCTTCCTCTTTTAGTAATACTCTATCTCCTAATGGTTTAAAATTCATTTTATCTCCTTCGTTAATTTATATTTTGAGTATTATACACTCAAGTTTGTTTTATTTTTAGCACTTGATTAAAACAAGTGCCAAATTATATATAGTTTTTTCTTTTTTGTCAATAGTAAGTACTACCAAACAATAAAACATAATAAAAGTAGTTTTAGAAGTGTTGTAGTACAAGGCAGGAAAATAAAATCGTATATTATACGATGAAATTGACTAACGAAGTAATACAATACTTATAAGACTATACCTTAATAATCCTACTTCATCATTGATTTTAACCTTACAGTAGTAAGGTTTCAAATCACTTCTTTGTAGTATCATTAAGCTATAGCCTCTTTTATTGTGTTTAATTATTTGGTAGTACTTATTTTTATATTATTTAAGGATCTTATTTACTATGTCTATAAATATAATCTAAAAGTAAATCTTTTAGATTTAAAGATAAGTTTTTATCAAAAGTATCAAGTTTCTGTTCACAAGTTTTTGCCAACTTATTTGCACTATTTATAGCACCTTGAAGTCCTAATAAATTTACAAATGAGTTTTTATCTCCATCATTTGAAGTTGTCTTTCCTGCCATATCTTCTGTTTGAGTTTCATCAATAATATCATCTTGAATTTGAAATAATAACCCTATATCAATACCAAAATCATATAATTCATTTTGAGCTTCCAATGATAAATTTGCAACTATTGCACCCATTTTTAAACTTCCAGCTATTAATTTAGCTGTTTTATGAATATGTAAAAACTCTAATTGATTTAATTCTAAGGTAGTATTTTCAAAATAACAGTCTATAGCTTGACCTATTATCATCCCTTCAATTCCACCATCACTACTTAAAACTTTTATAAGTTCTATTTTAACATCATTACTTAAAGGTGCATTAGCAATAAGATTAAAGCTATGAGTATTTAAAGCATCTCCAACTAATATAGCTGTAACTTCATCATAAGTTTTGTGTAAAGTTGGGTGACCACGCCTTAAATCAGCATTGTCCATAGAAGGTAAATCATCGTGTATTAAAGAATAAGTATGTAAATATTCAATTGCCAAAGCTACAGGCATCGTATTGTTTATCAACATCGGTTCTACTGAATTAACAATTGACAAAGTAAGCATAGGTCGAAATCTTTTTCCACCTGCACTTAACATATCTTTTAATGCATCTTCAAATATAGGATGAAATGTTTTAGAATTTGGAAGATTGTTGTTTAAATATATCTCAAATCTATCTAGTAAAGCCTTACTTTGCAAATGGATTTATCCCACCCATCATATTCATAGCCATCGCTTTTTTAGCATCATCGCTTTGTTTTATAACATCATTCATAGCACTAATAAGAAGTATCTGTAAAGAATCTTTATCTTCAAGTAAACTATCATCGATGTTTAAGTCTGTAACTTCTGAATTTCCATTTATTGAAAGTTCAATCATACCACCACCTACTTTAGATGTGAAAGATTGATTAGCACCATCTTCTTTTGCTTTTTGTGCCATATCTTGAACTTGGTTCATCATATCACCAAGATTTATTTTACTTAAGTCCATTCCATCAAACATTATTTGTCACTTCCAATTAATTCATTCGTTATCTCAACGATATTATTTTTATCATCTACATGTACAACAATTGGTTTATAAGTTTCCAATTCATCACTATGGTAATTGGCATAAGCAATAACTATAATCTTATCACCAATTTCAACTTTCCTAGCAGCAGCTCCATTTAAACACATCTCTTTAGAGCCTCTTGACCCTTTTATAACATATGTAGAAAATCTCTCACCGTTGTTTACATTTACTATCTCAACTTTTTGTCCGACTCTTAAACTTGAAGCGTCCAATAAATCTTCATCTATAGTTATAGAACCTACATAGTTAAGATTTGCATCTGTAACTGTAGCTCTATGAATTTTACTATACAACATATCAAATGTCATTTTTATCCCTATTTTGCTAATGATTGAGGCTCACCCCAAAACTGTTCTGGTATAATATATTCATCAATTGGATTACCCCCAATTAAATGTTCCTCTACTATTCTATCTATTTTTTCTTTATTTAGTTCTACATACATATGATGACCTGGTTCTACTAACATAACAGGACCCATTTGACATCTTCCTAAACAACTTGTTCTTATAGGTTGTACAGGACCCATTAGTCCTTTTTGCATCATAGACTGTGCCATATGATTGAATAAATCTCTTGTTTGCTCACTTACACATGATGGTTTTGGCATCCCTGGAGGTGAACTTTGCTCACATTTAAATATATAAAATGTTGGTTGTGGTATTGTTGGCATTTCCATTTTTAATTCCTTAGTTTTTTTTGCATTTTATCAAAGATAAATTAAAGTTATATAAAAACTCTTTTTTAATAGTTCTCACCATCTTTATGCATTTTTTCATCAAACTCTATTGTTTGATTTCGTCCTGTATTTTTTGCTACATAAAGTGCTTCATCTGCATATTTAATCGCTTTCCATAAAGTATCAGCATTTGTAGGAAATGATGCAACCCCTACACTCAATGTTTTTGAAAATATCTCTGCATTTCCACTAAATGTAACAGAAGAGAACTCTTCTCTAATCTTCTCTGCAATTTCAAAAGATTTTTCTCTATTAGTATTTGTTAATAATATCAAAAACTCTTCACCTCCATATCTTACTGGCATATCTGAATTTCTTACAGTTTCTTTCATAATTAAGGCCAATTTCTTTATAACTATATCACCAACATCATGACCATATGTGTCATTAACTTTTTTGAAGAAATCTATATCAATCATAAGTACACTATGTATACAATCATCTTTTACCCTTGAAGTTACATTAGAATCCAATAGCTCATTCAAAAATCTTCTGTTATATAAAGTAGTCATAGGGTCTCTTAGCGTTGTATCTTTTAATATACCTAATAAAATTTTACTTTCTATTACAGGCTTAGCCATCTCTATATAATTATTTATAACGGGAATATAATCTTTTATCCTCGTTATTTCATCTTCTGATGATGATTGTATATGAAGAACCAAACTGAAAACTTCATCAATATTATAATTTAAACATATATATTGACTACATATTTGTTTACAATTTAAACATATATCATCAAAATCACTTGAATATATAGTTGTTGCTGTTCTAAATGCTCTACATACATTTGAGTTATCATCTAAATCTTGTTCGTTTATATCAATTGTACTAAAAATAGACTTTCTTAATTTCTCTTTAGCATCTATCTCAAATAACATAAATTGTGTTATTTGAAATTTTGATTGTAAAATATGAATTATTCTATTGTATATAACCTCTTTACTCTCATCTAATTCTATTGTTTTTTTAAATTTATATATCTCTGAGAGTTCATTTAATCTGTCTGCAACTTTACCTGCTTCATTTTTAAGTTTTGTATCAACTTTATATGAAAAGTCACCTTTATAAGCCTGAAGTATTCCATTTTCCAAATCATCAAATAATTTAACATAAGGTCTTATATAATAGTTTGCTATCCATATAGATATAGCCAACATAATCAAAACTATTAAAAGTATCTTTGCTGCTATAAAAAGTCCCTCTAGTCTAGTTGAACTAACTTCTAAATCCATACTAATAGCACCCAGTATCTCACCCTCTTTTGCAGCATGACAACTCATACAATTTGGACTTGTATCTGCATTTGCAATATAGGGAATACTTACTTTTAATATAACTTTATCAACTGATTCTAATAGTTGTGTTTCTAAAAGACCTGTTTTTAAAACTTTTTCTTCTAAAGCACTAACTCTAGTTTCTCCATATAAACCTTCACCATATTGTTTAACTACAGATGGTGCACGAAGAATATGAAAATTTTCTACATTTTGATTTTTTGCTATATTATTTAAAAATAGATCTCTTTTATCCATGGTGCCATTAACCATATGTGCAGTTAATCCATCTCTTACATTTTGAGCTATACTTATAGCTTTTTCAGTAGTTATTTTTATACTAAATGATTTGAAATTATAAATAAATATACCAATAGTTACTATAGAAACACTAAGTAACATAAAAATTATTATACTTATAACTTTATTGTTTGTACTCACTTAAAACCTTTATAGCAATATCTTTATCATTAAAAGGTAACTTCTTATCATATATGATTTGTGAAGTTTCATCACCTTTTCCTAATATAAGGATAACACTATTTTTATAATTTTTTGCTTTATTTATCGCTATTTTTATCGCTTCTTTTCTATTTAAATCTATTGTAACATTTGATCTTTTATCAATACCCACTAATATATCTTCAACAATTAAATCAGGATCTTCAAATCTAGGGTTGTCAGAAGTTACAATAATCTCTTTACAAAAATGCTCAGCAACTTTACCCATAATCGATCTTTTACTTTTATCCCTATCTCCACCTGCACCAAATACACAAACTATATCATAAGCTGAAAAACTTTCAAATACTTTTTTCATACCATCAGGTGTATGTGCAAAATCAACTACTATTAAAGGTTCTTGAGTTATCACCTCCATCCTACCAGCTACCCCAGCAAAGTATTCTACTTGATCACATATCTTTTGTAATGGTATCTTTGTAAGTAAATTTACACTAGCAACTGCTGCTGTTAAATTATAAACATTAAATAGACCCATCATTTGTGAACTAAACTGAACAACATTTGAAAAGTTTTGTAGTGCAACATGTAAACCATTTTTAACACTATATGCTGTAACTTTATATGTTGCTGGATTTTCCATACCATAAGCATAAACATTTTTCATTTTATATTTTATTTTTTCATCATCTTTATTTATAAGTTTCATTGAATCATCGCAGAAAAAACTATTTTTTACATCTACATATTCTTCTAAAGTTTTATGATAATCAAGATGATCTTGTGTTATATTTGTATGTATTTTTAAAGCAAAATCTAAACCTTCAATTCTATTTTGTTCAATTGCATGAGAGCTTACTTCCATTATAAAAAATTCACATCTGTTTTCTATTGCTTTATTTAAATTGTCAAAATTTTCTAATTGCACAGGAGTAGTAAGACTATACTCTTTTATTTTTTTATCATTGATATAAAATCCTCTCGTACCTTGAAGTGCAACTTTATATCCTAAATCTAACAGTATAGAATAAATAGCACCTGCTGTTGTAGTTTTACCATTTGTACCTGTAATTCCTACTATTTTAATACTTGAAAAATCAAATTTATCTTTTAACTCTTTAGATGTTAAAATAGTGTTACAGCCATTTATCTTTACATCATCTATATATTTAATATTATGTTTTGAACTTACAAATATAGTATTTTGGGATACCTCATTTGAATTATCTGTATATAATATATTATTATTCTTAACTATCAATATTCTTACTCTCTAACTTTTCGTAAAGTTTTGTTACCTCTTTATCATAAGAAAAATATTCATTAAATCCATCAAGATAACTATATGCTGTACTATTAAAATTGTTATCAATCAGATTATTTATAAAATCAACAAGTTCATCTTTTGTAGTAATAGCAACTTTAGTACTAAACATAATATCTTGATAAGCTTCTGTAAAAGAGCCTCTTGTATTAACCAACTCCATAAAATCTTCATATTTTATAGCATTTAAAGCATCAATATTAGTATCTGATATATCTTTTAAAAGATTCATCATTTTTTCATTGTCACCATCATATGCGTTTATAAAGTTTTCTATATACTCGACTGCCTCATCAAAATTGTTATCTTTTGATATTGTAAAATAATCAAATAAACCTTGAGCTTTTTCACTATTGTCATATCCCATATCACACAATATACAATAGAGTTGATATTCTATATTTTTTGGTTCTTGGGATACTATTTGAGAGTATAAAAACAAAGCTTTATCATACTGTTCAGCTGTAAAATATGAGTGTGCTTGTTTTAATAATTTATCAAATTTAGCCATTTAGTATCTGTTCCTCCATCCCTATAGGAACATTGATTATCTCCAATTCTGGATGAATTGCTATTTTTAATTCCTTTTCAACAATAAACTTCAGCGTACTTCCACTTGCTGCACATCCAACACATGCACCTTGAAGTTGAACATATACTTTTGAGTTTTTTATTTGTAAAAGTTCAATTGCTCCACCGTCTTTTGCTAACATTGGTGCTATTTTTGTTGTAATAATATTGCTAACAGGTGCTTGTAAATCTTCATCTGTAAATGGCATACTCATTTTTATTTTCCCTCATCACTTATTCATTTTTTTTGTTTTTCTTTTTATCATAACTATACATAAAGCAGTCATAGACAAAATCACACCAATTGTTTGAAATATAAATACTAATGTAACTGGTTCATTCATATATTAGTTTACCACACTATCACATCTTGAACATAAGCTATTTTCATCTTTTGCTCTATATTTCCAACATCTAGGACATTTCTCTTTTGATGCTTTATAAATTTCAAAGTTTTTACCATCAACTTCAAATGAACCTAAACAATCATCTTCTGTATGTTTTATAACTTTACTTACAACAAACCAATCCTCAGCAACTGTTGAATCCAAAGCCAAAATCTCTTCACTATTTGTATAGATAACTAACTCTAAAGTTGATTTTATAACCTTATCTTTGTTTAGTTTATCTTTTATCTCTGCAAATTTACTTTTAGCATTTAACAAATATTCTTCATTAAGTTCTGATTTAACTTCAGGCAATATATATTTTGGCATATCAAATATAGATTCATATCCATCAGATATAACTTTTGGTGCATATTTTATAAGCTCATCCATTGTGTAAGTTAAAATAGGTGCAAGTGTAGTTAAAAAAGCACGAGCTATCATAGCCATTGCACTTTGAGATGCTACTCTTGTATCACTATTTTTACCATCACAATACATTTTATCTTTACAAACATCAATATATATATTTGATAATTCAGCCACAAGAAAATGATTTAGTCTGTTTAATCCTCTTGAATAATCATACTCTCTAAAGCTATCATCAACCTCTTTAAATACTTTTTGTGCTTTATCCAAAATCCAAATATCTATAACAGACATTTTATCTAATGATACTAACTCTTCTAATTCAAAAACATTTCCAAGTAAAATTTTACCTGTATTTCTTATCTTTCTATATTGTTCTGACATCTGTTTTAAAATACCATCTGAGATTTTTAAATCTGATTGATAATCAGACATAGCTACCCACATTCTAAGTATCTCACTACCATACTCTTTTAAAACTTTATCAGGTGCTACTACATTTCCTTTTGATTTTGACATCTTTTCACCCTTGGCATCAACAGTAAATCCATGAGTAAGTATAGACTTATAAGGTGTAACTTCACTAGAAGCTAAAGATGTTAAAAGTGATGATTGAAACCAACCTCTATGTTGGTCACTACCTTCAAGATACATATCAGCAGGATATGTTCCAGCATCATAGTTTCTACTTCTTAAAACAGCATTTTGTGTTGAACCACTATCAAACCAAACATCAAGTATATCCATAGTTTTTTCTAAATCATCTGGATTGAGTCCACTTCCAGGGTATAATAACTCTTCAATAGATAAATCATACCAAGCATCAGCACCCTTCATCTCAAATATCATAGCTACATAGTTAAGCACTTGCTCATCATAAACTATCTCATCAGTTAATTTATTTCTAAAAAATGCAATTGGAACTCCCCAATCTCGCTGTCGTGAAATACACCAATCAGGACGACCCTCTATCATGGTTTTTAATCTATTTTTACCATGTTCTGGGTAAAAGTCAACATCATCAATAGCTTCAAGAGCATTTTCTCTTAGCGTTTTCCCTTTTTTTCCATAAGTCTCATCCATAGAGATAAACCACTGCTTAGTTGCTCTAAATATAACAGGCTTATGTGTTCTCCAACAATGTGGATATGAGTGAGTAATATCAACTCTTTTAATAAGTGCATCATCTAAAAGTTCAAGAATTCTATCATTTGCTTTAAATACATTCATATTTAAAAACTCTTCAGGATTAGGAAGAAGATTTTCTCTTACAATTGTATTATCATAAGCTCCATTAGCCCCTACAGGCATAATCACTTCTAAACCATATTTTAAACCAACTTTATAGTCATCCTCTCCATGTCCTGGTGCTGTATGAACAGCCCCAGTTCCTGCATCCATAAGTACATGTTCAGCTAAAACTATCTTTGACCTTCTTCCATTTAATGGATTTATAGCAAAATTATTTTCTAAAGTTTTTGGATATATATCTTCTACCATATCACCTTTTACAATCTCATTTTCAATACAAAAGTTGTAAAGTTTTTTAGCTACTATAAAACCATCACTTGTTTTTACATAAGTCTCTTCACCATTTAAAGCAATACCTGTATTTGCAGGAAGTGTCCAAGGTGTAGTTGTCCAGATGATAACTGATTCATCTCTATCTTCTAATTTAAATGCTACATAAATTGATGGCGATACTTTATCTTCATATTCAACTTCTGCTTCAGCTAAAGCTGTTTGAGCTGCCCATGACCAATATACAGGTTTGCTTCTTTGAATCAAAAGACCTTGCTTTGCAATAGCTATAAGTTCCCTATATATATTTGCTTCAAATTTAAAATCCATTGTTAAGTATGGATTTTCCCAATCTGCTAAGATACCAAGTTGTTTGAATTCATCTCTTTGAATATCAATAAACTTGCTAGCATGATTTCGACATAACTCTCTTAGTTTTGATTTTGGTAACTCTTTCTTCTTTTTACCACCAATCTTCTCTTCAACTTTTTGTTCAATTGGTAAACCATGACAATCCCATCCTGGAACATATCTTACAGATTTTCCATCAAAATAGTGATATTTAACAATCATATCTTTTAAAACTTTGTTAAGTGCATGACCTATATGGATATTCCCATTTGCATAAGGTGGTCCATCATGAAGAGTAAAAGTTTCACAATCTTTTCTATTATCTTTCATCTTTGCATAAATTTTTTGCTCATCCCAAAACTTATATTGTTTTGGTTCGTTGTGTGGTAAGCTTCCTCTCATAGGAAAAGCTGTTTTTGGTAGTTGTAAAGTATCTTTGTAATCTACTGTGTTTTCTGTATTTGTAGCCATTTTTTATAATTGTCCTATAATCTAAAATAAGATAAAGTATATCCAAATAAGATTTAAAATCAAATATAGGATTATATAATGTACCAAAAGATATTTAAAAAACAAGATATGATAAAACTTCAAGAGTTGCTAAAACAAAATAATAAAACAATTACAACTGCTGAAAGTTGTACAGGTGGGTTAATAGCTTCTATGATAACTGAAATACCTGGTTCATCTTCAATTTTTAGAGGTTCAGTTGTTACATATTGCAATGAGATAAAAGAGCAAGAACTAAATGTAAGAAAAGAGACCATGATTAAATTTGGAGTTGTTAGTTGTGAAGTTGTGGAGGAGATGTGTTTAGGAGTTGAGAAAAAATTTGATGCAGATTATTCTATAGCAGTAAGTGGAGTTGCAGGTCCAACAGGTGGCACTAAAAATAAACCAGTAGGAACAGTATCAATTGCAATTTCATCAAGAAATAGTGAAGTTATAAGTGAAATTTTTATATTTGAAGGAGATAGAAGAGCTATACAAATACAAGCTTCTTTAATGTCATTAAAATTACTTTTGAAAATTTTACTAAAAAACCTTGACAAATAAAAATAAATTGACTATAATTCCACTCCAAATTAACAAAAGATGACTTGTTAGCTCAGTCGGTAGAGCATCTCCCTTTTAAGGAGGTGGCCGTTGGTTCGAATCCAACACGAGTCACCATTAATGTTATTTGTGTTATTTAACATAATATTTATTTTACAAATTTGGTCGATTAGCTCAGTTGGTAGAGCGCTACCCTTACAAGGTAGATGTCATAAGTTCGAGTCTTATATCGACCACCATAAATTTAAAATTTTTAAAGAACATTTACAGTGTTCACCAAAATTTTTGTTGGCCCCTTCGTCTAGTGGTTAGGATCCATGGTTTTCATCCATGTTACAGGAGTTCAAATCTCCTAGGGGTCACCAGATTATTTGAAAAAACTAAAAAGTTTTAGTTTTGGAAAATATGATTTCAATTTATAAAAAATTATTTATACTCTGTATAAATTTTTTACGGTTTAAAATGCGGTTGTAGCTCAGCTGGTTAGAGTACCTGCCTGTCACGCAGGGTGCCGAGGGTTCGAGTCCCTTCAACCGCGCCATTTTAATTATATGACTTGTTAGCTCAGTCGGTAGAGCATCTCCCTTTTAAGGAGGTGGCCGTTGGTTCGAATCCAACACGAGTCACCATTATAATTATTTTAATACGGTCGATTAGCTCAGTTGGTAGAGCGCTACCCTTACAAGGTAGATGTCATAAGTTCGAGTCTTATATCGACCACCATAAATTTAAAATTTTTAAAGAACATTTACAGTGTTCACCAAAATTTTTGTTGGCCCCTTCGTCTAGTGGTTAGGATCCATGGTTTTCATCCATGTTACAGGAGTTCAAATCTCCTAGGGGTCACCAGATTATTTGAAAAAACTAAAAAGTTTTAGTTTTGGAAAATATGATTTCAATTTATAAAAAATTATTTATACTCTGTATAAATTTTTTACGGTTTAAAATGCGGTTGTAGCTCAGCTGGTTAGAGTACCTGCCTGTCACGCAGGGTGCCGAGGGTTCGAGTCCCTTCAACCGCGCCATTTTAACAAATCCACAATAATTTCTTCATTTTATTAAATTCAGAGTAGTGTCTTTTGTTTGATAAAACTAGTTCAATTCACTAATAAGTTTTACTTAAGATTAAAGGAAATAGCTTTACTAACAAAATAGTTCTTGTCTACTTTTAGACATAAATATATTTATAAATGGCTCTTCATCTTTAAGTCACGCGTAATTTCTTTGTTAATCTTAAGTAAAACTTATTAGTGGATTGAACTTACGAGTCAAATGTAGTATTTAAATTTTATATACTATAGTTTGTCCTGATTTTATTTTATCACCTATTTTTACTAAAGGTTTATTCTCATTTTGAAGAGTAATAAGTGCTATACCATTGATAAATACTCCAACTTTATCACCTTGAAGTAAGTTTTCACAATTTATAAACTTTGATTTTATATTAAAAACTCCACTAATAAGTTTTATTTTCATTGATGTTTTTTCATTTTGAAACTTTAAAACAGTTTGTTCATTTAAAATATTTGCCTTAAAACTACTCGGATTTAGATTTAACCCATTTTGTTCTTTTTTTACAATAACAGAACCATCAAAAGGTGATTTTACTATATGCTCATCACACAAAGATACATCTAGATATATCTTTGTTTTATTATTTGATGATTTATCTATAGCAATAACTTTTCCATCAATAGGAGCTAATACACTATTGCTATTTGAATATATATATCTAGACCTATCCCTATATATATAAAGTAAAAAAATAGTTATTAGATACCCAAAAGTTGCTAGAGTATCACTTATAAATAAACTAAATATTATAGATAATCCAAGTGCAATAAGTATATACTTATATCCCTCTTTTAAAATATAGTTATTAAACATTTTTATTCATCATCTTTCTTATTTTCTGATGTATTCTCTACCTCTTTATCAGTATGCAAATCATCACCTTCAAAAACAACACCACCATTTTCTTTTATAATCTCTTGAACTCTTTTCCCTGTTATAACTTCTACTTCTAAAAGTTCTGCTGTCATTTGTTCCATAGCTTCATTATTATCTTTTAAAGTTTGTAGAACTATCTCATATCTCTTTTCTAGTGTATTTTTAATATGATTGTCAAGTTTATGTGCCATCTCGTCACTATAATCTTTACTTGTTTGACCACCACCTAAAAATTGGTTTGTTTGTTTACTTAAAACCATAAGACCTGCAATATCTATATCACTCATACCATATATTGTGGCCATTGATTTTATGATATCAGTAGCTCTTTCTAAATCATTTCCTGCACCTGTACTAATCTCACCAATATATATCTCTTCAGCAGCACGACCTCCAAGTAAAGTATCAACTTCAGCCATAAGTTCATGCTTTTGCATTAAGTATTTATTCTCTTCTGGAGTATTAAGTGTATAACCTAATGCTGACAATCCTCTAGGAACTATAGAGACTTTATTTACTTTTTTTGCACCTTTTGTAACTTCTGCTATTAAAGCGTGTCCTGACTCATGATAAGCAACAATTTTTCTCTCTTTTGGAGTTATTCTTCTACTTTTCTTTTCAAGTCCTGCTATTTGTCTCTCAACAGCTTCTTTAAAATCTTCTGTATCAACTTCACTTTTTTCTGCACGACCTGCTAAAAGAGCAGCTTCATTTATAATATTTGCCAAATCAGCACCTGCTAACCCTGCTGTCATAACAGCAACCTCTCTTAGCTCAACATCTTTACTTATTTTTACATCTTTAATATGAACATTAAGTATCTCAATTCTACCCTCTAAATCAGGCTTATCAACTAGAACTTGTCTATCAAATCTTCCTGGTCTTAAAAGTGCAGGATCTAGTATCTCTGGTCTATTTGTAGCAGCAAGTACAATAACAGGAGCTCCATCACCACTAAATCCATCCATCTCTGCTAAAAGTTGATTTAAAGTTTGTTCCCTTTCATCATTTCCACCCATTCCACCACTTGCACGGCTTTTACCAATAGCATCAATCTCATCTATAAATATAATAGCAGGAGCATTTTTCTTTGCTTGTTCAAAAAGGTCTCTTACTCTACTTGCTC
>JAYEPD010000048.1:0-3053 GCA_034723675.1 Campylobacterota bacterium | reverse complement strand
AAGTTTATCTTGGATCTGCTGAGTTAGCTGCTGTTGTTGCTCTTAAAGGTGCATTACCAACTGCTGCTGAGTATTTAGAGATAGTTTCAAATAAAATTACTCCAGAGATGACTGATGAAGTTTATAAATATCTTAACTTCAACAAAGTTTCTAAAGAAGAATTAGAAGCTATGGTAGAATAGTTAATCTTAAAGTTTATTTAAAATAAAAAGCCTCACTAAATAGTGAGGCTTTTTTTATAGCTTTATTGCTATAAAAATCCTAAAACCCTCTAAAGAGTAAACTTTTAGGCTTCAGTTTTTCTGATTCTTATATGTAGATCTTTAAGTTGTTCTTCATCTACTATATCAGGTGCATTAGTTAAAAGACATTGTGCTTTTTGTGTTTTAGGGAATGCTATAACATCTCTGATACTATCAAGACCAGCCATAAGCATAATCATTCTATCAAAACCAAGAGCAAAACCACCATGTGGAGGTGCACCAAACTCTAAGGCATCAAGTAAGAAACCAAATTTTTCTCTTTGCTCTTCATCACTTATTTTCATAAGTTCAAATACTTTAGATTGTATCTCTTCTTTGTGTATTCTGATACTTCCACCACCTAATTCTGTACCATTTAAAACTACATCATAAGCAATAGATTCTATATTTTCTAAATCATCAATATTGTTTAAGTCACATTTATCTAAATTTGGCATTGTAAATGGATGGTGAAGTGCTTTTGTTTTACCATCTTCACTTTCAAACATTGGAAAATCAACTACCCATAAGAACTCAAACTTACCATCTTCTATAAGGTTCATTTGATTTGCTAATTCGATTCTTAGTCGTCCCATATAATCCCATACAAGTTTTTTTGCCCCTGCTCCAAAAAATATAATGTCTCCCACTTCCATTTCACATCTTTCTACTAACTCTTCAAGTTTTTCAGGTGTTGATTCGAAGAATTTATTTAATGGACCTTTAAGACCATCCTCTTTCATTTGGAAATATCCAAGACCAGATGCTCCAAATTTTCTAACGAAGTCTTCAAAACCTTTCATCTGTCTTTTTGAAAATACATTATCTCCATTTGGTACTTTTAGGGCTTTTATTCTGTTATTTACTTTATCTTTTGCAATGTTTGAAAATATATCAAGTGTACAAAAATCAAATATATCAGAAACTTCTGTCATCTTTAAATCATATCTCATATCAGGCTTATCAGAACCGTATAACTCCATAGCATCGCTATATGTTATTCTTTGAAATGTTGTAGGTACATCAATATCACAAGCTTTAAATGTATCGTGTAGAAGTTTTTCTGCAACTGCTATTACATCATCTTGATCACAAAAGCTCATCTCCACATCTATTTGAGTAAACTCTGGTTGTCTATCTGCTCTTAAGTCTTCATCTCTAAAACATTTTGCTATTTGGAAGTATTTATCAAATCCAGATACCATTAGAAGTTGTTTGAAAAGTTGTGGAGACTGTGGTAGTGCATAAAACTCACCATGGTGAACTCTTGAAGGTACTAGATAATCTCTAGCACCCTCAGGAGTTGATTTTGTTAAAATTGGAGTTTCAACATCTAAAAAGTCCATATCATTTAAACAATTTCTTACTGCAATATTTGCTTTAGATCTTAGTTTAAATATATTGTATGCTTTTGTTCCTCTAAGTTCTAGAAATCTATTTCTTAGTTTTATCTCTTCATTTACTTTATCATCATTGATATCAAATGGCATAGTTTTTGATTTGTTTTCTATGATTAATTTATCAAGAACAATCTCAATTTTTCCAGTGATAAGGTTTGGATTTTCTAACCCCTCACCTCTAGCTCTTACTTTTCCGGTTGCTATTAAGACATACTCATCTCTTACACCTTGAGCGATATCATGTACCTCTTTACTATCAGCAGGATCACAAACAAGTTGAACTAAACCACCCTTGTCTCTTAAATCTATAAAAATCAATCCACCATGGTCTCTTCTACTATTAACCCAACCAGCTACTGTTACTGTTTCGCCTATGTTATTTTCTGTTACTTTTGTACAATAATGTGTTCTCAAAAAACTTCTCCACTTTTTATTTTAAATTCTATTTATTTCGCGATTATATCTAAAAGCTTATTAGAGTTTCTTTTTTAATCTTTTGTTTTTATAGTTACTCTTGTACCATTATCAATATCTTCTATTTTTATCCCACCTGCATTATCATCTATTATAAGTTTATTAATTGTAGTTAAATTATAATAGAAAAGATTAAACGATTAGTAAACTCAAGTTTAATAAAATATTAATTTAAGGTAACAACCAATATTTTTATCATTGTTGTGCAAAAGCTAGTTTAATACCTAAACTTACAAGTATAAATGATGTTAAAATATTCATATATTTTACAATACTTGGTTTTTGTTTTAATTTTAAACTTAGCAAATTACCTGTAATGCCTATCATTGAAAATACAAATATAGTTATTAACATAAAAATACCACCTAATATAATCATTTGTAAAGGTACATTTGATGATGTAGTATCTACAAATTGTGGTAAAAATGCTAAAAAAAATATTGAAACTTTAGGATTTAATATATTCATTATAAAACCTTTAATATAAAGGTTTTTCATCTCTTCTTTTGATGATTCTATATCCAAATTAAGAGCTTCTTCTCTATACTTAAAAGCTTGATACGCTATATATAAAAGATACAATACCCCCAAATACTTAACAATATCAAAAGCTAATTGAGATGTTTGAAAAATTACAGAGATTCCAAAAGCTGCTGCACTAGTATGCACAACAAGTCCAGTAGCTAAACCAAAAGTAGTTACGATTGCCGCTTTTTTGTTTTTTGTAATACCTTGTGTTAGAACATAAATATTATCAGGACCAGGAGCTAGACATAATAAAAAAGAGACAATTATAAACATTATAAGTTGAGACGATTCAAACATTTTACCCTCATTATGATTTTATTAACATATTATATTTAGATAGTTAGTGCGAGTTCCTCTATTACAACTTTGTTTTTACCTGTATGTTTTGCTTTATATAGTGCTTCATCTG
>JAYEPD010000047.1:0-3076 GCA_034723675.1 Campylobacterota bacterium | reverse complement strand
TTTCAACTATAAATAGACAGGATTATATACTTTATGCAAGCATCTGATGTAACTTCAATATTAAATAATAAAGATAAACTACTAACACAAACATATTTTGATTTACAAATGTATTTTGAAGATAAGTATGGAGATGATACTGTTGTTTTCATGGAAATAGGTACTTTTTTTGAGGTATATGAAGTTAATAATAATCAAAAACAGGTTGGTAAGGCCAAGGAGATTGCTGAACTATTAAATATACAGTTAACAAAAAAAAATAAAAATATAATTGAAAATTCGGATAAAAACCCCCTATTAGCAGGTGTACCGGCTGTTTCATTTGAAAGATACTTAAGTCGTTTAATAAGTGAAGAAAAATATACAGTAATTGTTGTAAAACAAAAAGGAATCCCACCTAAAATTACTCGTTATGTATCACAAATAGTTTCCCCTGGAACTAACTTTGATCATATTCTTGACAACGATGATAACTATATTGTTTCTTTATTGGTTGATAAACATAAAGGGGTATATAATATTGGTTATTCAGCTATAGATGTAACAACCGGAAAAACTTACTTATATGAAAGCTATGGAACCAGTGAAGACCCCTATTATGCACTTGATGAAATTTTCAATCTTTTAAGTATTTATAGAACAAGTGAAGTAGTTATTACATTTTTATATGGAATAGATGATCAAAAACATGTAATACACTATTTAGAGATATCAGAACACTACCATTATAGTGTGAATAATAATAGAGCAAAAATTCATTTTCAAAATAAACTTTTCACTCAAGTCTATCAAATCAAATCTCTTCTCTCAGCAATAGAGTATTTAGATTTAGAAAGAAATCCAATAATAAGTGAAAATCTAGCAATATTAATACATTTTATAGTTGAACATGATACGCATATAATTCAAAAATTAGACTATCCAAATTTAATAGATAATCGCCATTTTATGTATCTTGGAAATAACACACTTGAACAAATAGGGATAATATCAAAAGATAAAAAAGAGTTTACACTTTTAAAAATGTTAGATAAAAGTGCAACAGCAATTGGTAGAAGGTTGTTAAAAGAAAGACTCTTAAATCCAATTCTAGATAAAGATGAATTAGAGAGAAGATATAATCTAATAGAAAAAGTATCCTCACATAGCAGTTTCTTAGATGAAACAATGCGTGGTATATATGATTTAGAAAGATTATCTCGTCGTCTTGATTTATCAAAACTTCACCCTTTTGAGATTAATCATATATATGACACAATGATAAGCGTGAAAGAACTTATACTATATATTAAAAAACATAAAATTCAAGATATACCTTTTTATGAAAATGAGATAGATGAATTTTTAAGAGATATAAATAAAACCTTTGATCTTGATATCTCCCGTCGTTTCACAAATAATACAGTTGATGAAAATTTTTTAATGATTGGTATTGATGAGATGATAGACACTTTGGTAGATGAAAATTCTAGAATGCTTATAATTTTTGAAAATATAATGAAAGATATAGAAAATTTATTAGAATCTGTAAAAGCCGGAAGTTCTAGCCGCTTAGTTACTCTAGGTCTTTTAGAAAAGGATGGATATTATATTTCATTAAGTAAAAATAGATTTTCTCAAATAGAAAAGATATTTACAAAAAATGAAAAATTCTCTAATTTTAATGTAAAAAAACTAACTAACAATGTAAAAATTACATCTGAGTATACAAATAAATTATCTGATAAAATAATGAAAAATCGTCGTAAAATAATTACACTAACAAAAGAAAAGTATATCCAATTACAAGAGACATATGAAAGAAGATACTCATTACTTTTTGATAGAGTCATAAGATATATTTCAGATTTGGATGTAGGGGTAAGTTCAGCTAAGGTAGCGCAACAGTATAAACATACTAGACCAAGTATTGTTGAAATAGAGAGTGATGAAAATTTTTTGCAACTGATAGAACTACGCCATCCACTTATTGAGATACAAGAGCGTGGTGGTATATATGTTCCAAACGACATTATAATGGGAAATCGTAAATATATAGATTATATTCCTAAAAAAACACTTATGCATAATATTACTATAAAAAATAATAATGATATTAACGGTGTTCTTCTTTATGGAATCAACTCTAGTGGAAAAAGTTCTTTAATGAAAAGTATTGGGATAGCTACGCTAATGGCTCAATCTGGGTTCTATGTAAGCGCAAGTAGGATGAAGTTTTCTATTTTCGATTCACTCTTTAGTAGAATAGTGTCTAAAGATAATCTAGCAAAAGGTCTTTCGACATTTGCTGTTGAGATGTTAGAACTTAAAAATATTTTCAATCGAGCAACGGTTCGTTCATTGATTTTAGGTGACGAGATAAGTCATGGAACAGAAACACTATCTGGTGTAGCTATTGTTGCAAGTGCAATAATAAAATTACAAAAATTACATTCCTTATTTTTATTTGCCACTCATCTGCACCAACTATCTACAATGAAAGAGATTAGTGATTTAGATAATGTTGTAAATTTACATCTTAGTGTTGAATATAATACAGAAAATGACACTCTTTTATTTAATAGAATTCTACAAGATGGAAGTGGAAGTAGTATTTATGGTTTAGAATTTGCTAAATCACTTCATATGGACAATGATTTTTTATCTATAGCAAATAAAATTCGTAAAAGATTAGCAAATGATTTTGATGAATTAGAACTCTTAGTTAAGAAAAAGAAAAATAAATATAATAAAGATGTATATTTAACAAACTGCATTATTTGTGGAGATATAGCAGAAGATATCCATCATATTGAACAACGCTCACAAGCTGATAAAGATGGTTTTATAGGACATTTTCATCAAAATAATCAACATAATTTAATCCCTTTATGTAAAGAACATCATAAAAAGATTCATAATGGAATAATTAAAGTGAATGGTTTCATAATGACATCAAATGGTTTAGAATTACAATTTAAAGAACAAGAAACAAAAAATGAAATAGAAGAAATAAGAGAAAATAGAAAAAAATTTATTCTAGACGATTGGTGATAGAAACCAAAGCTAACAATAAAAAGAAAAAAGTCAATATTTA
>JAYEPD010000046.1:0-14909 GCA_034723675.1 Campylobacterota bacterium | reverse complement strand
AAGAGTAATATTATTTATTGTTTAAATCTGATATAATAATTTTATGAATATACAAGAGATTATAAAAAACAAAAATATAAAACTTACACCAGCAAGATTAGAGTTGTTAGAACTTCTAATAAATGCAAATAAACCTATCTGTTATGACGATATTAAAGATACTTTGAATATGGATAAAGCAACATTTTATAGAAACATTTCTAAATTTGTAGATGAAAAGATAATAATTAGCTTTGAATCAAACGACAAAAAAAGATATTTTGCCTTTGAAACAAATATACACCCACATTTTATTTGCAATTATTGTAATCAAATAAAATGTATCAATAACTTTCCCCCAATATTACTTGATGGATATAAAATAGAAAATATAATACTAAAAGGTAGATGTCAAGATTGTATAGATGGTTAAACTCTAAATATTAACTTTTTTGTTTCTTACATTTCATATCAATATGTAAATGGATAATATCAACTGCACTTGGTGTCACACCACTTATTTGTGAAGCGTTAAAAAGTGTTGGTGGATTGAACTTTTTTAGTTTTTCTATAACTTCTGATGATAGTCCTGGTAGATTATCATATACAAAATCATTTGGAATTTTAAGATTTAACATCTTTTTCATTTTCTCTATTTGTTTCTTTTGTTTTGCAACATATCTGTAGTATTTTGCTTCTGTTATAACTTGCTCTTTTAAGTAGTCATCAAGATGTGCTAAACTTGGAACCAATCTATCAAATTTTTCTTTTGTTATAGTATTTCTTCCTACTAAATCAACTAGTAAGATTCTATCAGATATCTTATCTTCTTCTAACTCTTTAAGAAGTGCAAGATTTTCTTTTTTTGAAGTGAACCAGATATCTTCCATAAACTTTATAGCATCTGATATAGTTTGTTTTTTGTGTTCCATGATGTTAAATGTTTCATCATCTATTAGCCCATATTGATGTCCATAACCCATAAGTCTCATATCTGCTGACTCTTCTCTTAAAAGAAGTCTATATTCTGCTCGACTTGTAAACATTCGATATGGTTCATTTGTCCCTTTTGTTACCAAGTCATCTATTAAAACAGCTATATAACTCTCATCTCGTCTAAGTACAAATGGTTCTTTTTCATCTATTGCTAAACTTGCATTTATCCCAGCCATAAGTCCTTGTGCTGCTGCTTCTTCATATCCTGTAGTTGCATTGATTTGACCTGCTAGGTATAGATTTTTTATCTTTTTAGTTTCTAAAGTGTGTAGAAGTTCTGTTGGGTCTATATAGTCATACTCTATTGCATAAGCATATCTAACTATTTTTGCATTTTCAAGACCTTTTATAGAGTGGATTTTCTCTTTTTGTACATCTATTGGTAGTGATGAACTTAGCCCATTTATATAGTACTCTTCAGCTCTTATTGTTTGTGGTTCTAAGAATAGTTGATGACGATCGCGTTGCGCAAATCGACTTACTTTATCCTCTATACTTGGACAGTATCTTGGACCTGTTCCCTCAATTTGCCCTGTAAAAAGTGGAGCTCTATCAAAATTTGTTTTTATGATATCATGAGTATCTAGATTTGTATAAGTTATATAACATGGAAGTTGTGTTGGGTTAAACTCTTCCTTATTTGTTCTAAAGCTAAATGGATGTGGTTCTTCATCTCCCCCATGTGCTTCCATAACAGAAAAGTCTATTGAGTTTACGTTTATCCTTGCAGGAGTTCCTGTTTTTAATCTTCCTACATTTAGACCTAAATCTTTTAATTGATCTGATAATGTAGTTGATGGTGCTTCCCAAGCTCGACCTGCTGGATATTGTTGTGTTCCTATATGTATAAGACCTTTCATAAATGTACCAGTTGTAAGTATAACTTTAGAAGACTCAAATACTTCACCAAGTTTTGTATTCACTCCACAACAGATATTATCTTTTATGATTAAGTCAGATACTTCATCTTGATATACATCTAAATTAGTTGTATTTAAACATACATTTCTCATATACTCTCTATATCCGTCCATATCAATTTGAGCACGACTACCTTGAACTGCTGCACCTTTAGATGCGTTTAATATTCTAAACTGAATACCAGTTGCGTCAGTACAAAGACCCATTTGACCACCAAGTGCATCGATCTCTCGTACTAAGTGACCTTTTGCAAGTCCACCAATAGCAGGATTACAACTTGCTGCTCCTATTTGTTCAACTAGCATAGTTATTAGAAGTGTAGATTTCCCCATCCTTGCACAACTTAATGCCGCTTCAATTCCTGCGTGTCCACCACCAACTACTATTACATCATATTTCATTTAATTACCTTGATATTATATATTTTGACATTATAGTATATTACTATTTAGAGACTACTACAATTGTATTTTCTTAAGTAAAACTTATCAAAATATGTATTAAAATTTATATCTCATTAGAATTATTTATGCTAAATATAAGTTAGAATAATATATAATTTGTTAATAAATTAAAAGGATTTAACTATGAGTACAGAAACACAAGGTACAGTATATCGAATAAAAAGATATTATATGTATATTCTAGCAACAATTGTTGCAGTTGGTACACCATTTATTCAAATTGGTGAAAATCAAGTATTTTTATTATCATTTGATAAGAAACAACTTCATTTAATGGGTATTGCATTTGATATGCAAGAGTTATATATGATGCCGTTTTTATTGATGTTAATGTTTTTAGGTATTTTTGCTGTTACTGCAATAGGTGGTCGTGCTTGGTGTGGATGGGCCTGTCCTCAAACTGTTTTTAGAGTTATTTATAGAGATTTAATAGAGGGTAAACTTCTTGGTCTTAGAAGAATTAAAAATAAACAAAAAGAACCAGATTGGTCAAAGCCTGAAAACGCAGCTAAGAGAGTTGTTGCTATTTTGATATGGTTCTCTTTAGCACTTTTAGCAGCAGCTGATTTTATGTGGTATTTTGTACCTCCTGCTGATTTCTTCGCTTATATGCAAGATCCTATGGAACATACAGTATTGCTAGGGTTTATTTTAGGTGTAGCACTGTTTTTAGTATATGATGTTATATTCTTAAAAGAAGATTTTTGTATTTATATTTGTCCTTATTCAAGAGTACAATCAGTGTTATATGATGATGATACAGTTCAAGCTATATATAGTACAAAAAGAGGTGGAGATATATATGATGCCGAAAAAAATAAAACTGTATTTAAAACTAAAGACTTAGCAAATGAAACAGATGAATGTACCACTTGTCAGAGTTGTGTGACTGTTTGTCCTACTCATATTGATATTAGAAAAGGTGCTCAATTGGAGTGTATCAACTGTTTAGAGTGTGTTGATGCTTGTACAACTGTTATGGGGAAACTTGGCAAAGAGAGTTTAGTTCAATGGACAAGTACAAATGATATAGTTCACGATAAAAAAACAAAGTTTTTAAGAGGTAAAACAATAATGTATTTTGTTGCTTTACTTATAATAGTTGCTATGTTATTTATTATGGGTGGTAAAAAAGAGTATATGTTATTAAATATAAATAAAACAACTCAGCTTTATAAAATTAAAGATAATAATGAAGTTGTAAATAATTTCGTTTTGCTTTTTCAAAATACACAAAAAGAGAACTATACATATACTATAGAAGTGGTTGGAGAGTATGCAAATAAAATACAGATTAAAAAATTTACAGACTTTAGATTAAGTCATAATAAGATGACTAAAAAAGTTATTCAACTATCAACTAAAGAGAGACTTGTTGATGATATGACAAAAGACACACCTATTACAGTTGATTTGAAAGCTTATGCAAAAGAAAATCCTGAAAAAATAGTTGTTTTTAGAAAAGCAGTATTTATTTATCCAAGAGCAGATAAGTTAAAATAATACCTAAATCTTAAAAGATAAAATTAAAACCTAAGTCTTAAAGGGCTTAGGTTTTTTTATGATATAATTTCAAAAATAAAAAAGGGATAAAAATGCCATTATTAGATAGTTTTAGAGTTGATCATACAAAGATGACAGCACCAGCAGTAAGAGTAGCAAAACAGATGAAATCAAAAAACGGAGATATAATCACCGTATTTGACCTTAGAATTCATAAACCAAACAAAGATAAAATGACAGGAAGAGGTATACATACTCTTGAACATCTGTTTGCAGGATTTATAAGAGAACATTTAAATTCAAAAGATGTAGAGATTATAGATTGTAGTCCTATGGGATGTAGAACAGGTTTTTATATGAGTTGCCTAGGTAATCCTAGTGAAAAGAAAGTTGCAAAAGCAGTTGAAAAAGCTATGGCTGATGTACTTGAAGTTAAAAGTGAAAAAGATATACCAGAATTAAATATATATCAATGTGGTACTTATAAAATGCATTCATTAAAAAATGCTAAACAAACAGCACAATTTGTGGTAAAAAAAGGTGTTGGTGTTATGGATAATGGTGTATTATTTTTAAGTAAAAAGAAAATGAGACAATTGGATATATAAGAAAATGAAAAATGAATTGATTCAATTTAGGGAACTATTTGATAAGTTTCCACATTTAGCTATTTTACATATAGATAATGGTTGTTCAGATATTAAGTCTGAACTATTATCTATAATAGAAGATCTTGATGGTGAATTTATATATAAAGATATATCTGATATAAATCCATTGAAATTTAGACCTAAGAATAGAGAATTTGAATATGCTTTAATTAGTGATTGCTTACACTTAATTGATGATAAACAAAAATTTATAACAAGTGTATATCATAGTTTAGAAAATTCAGCTTTTATCATACTTCTTTCAAGAAAAGGGAATATGGAAGTTGGTGAGATGATTGAGCTTCTTGATGAGTGTAATTTTAGGGCAGTTAATGATATAGATATATTTGAAGAATATGATTTAGTTATGGCAAAAAAACTCCATATGTGGGGTGCTGGGCAATAAAAGTATGATAATATCTATATAGATATTACAACTTTATTTCTACCAGTTTCTTTTGCTTCATAAACAGCAGTATCTGCTCTTTTTATAGTCTCTTTTATATCTTCATCATCTTTAAATATTGTTCCACCAATAGAACATGTTTTTTGCCCCACGATGCCATATTTTTGAATTTCAAGAACTTTTCTAATATGTTCTAAAGCCTTTTCCAAATCTTTTTTTGAATTAACTTTTAAAATCATTATAAACTCTTCTCCACCCCAACGAATTAAAATATCATCTTTTCTAGAATATTCTTCTATTATTTTTACAAATTTTATTAATATTTCATCTCCCATATCATGTCCATATGTATCATTTACTAATTTAAAATGATCAATATCCAATAAAGCTAACCCAAATTTATATCCATCATTTTTAAATTGATTGATATGTCTTTTATAATTTTGTTCAAAATATTCTCTATTGTATGCATCAGTAAGTTTATCGTGGATTGTTTTTTCTTCTAATTTTATATATCCAAGCATGGTTTGTGATATATCAGTAAAAGTTATTATTTTTAAATTTTCATTAAATTTATTAATTGTAACAGATAAAGCGTGTACTTTAAAATCAGATCTCATTAAGGATACAACTCTTTGGCTATGTCCTAATGTTTCCAAAACAGATACCCAGTTTTCATCCTCTTTTAATTTACCAAGGTGAAAAAATCTATCATTTTCAATAAAATATTCACAAATACAATTGTGATATTTATTAAAGTTCTCAAGGTCTTCAAATCCAAAAAATTCAAAAAATTTCTTATTTGCAAAATTTAGCTCTTCTCCATCTGTTAATATAACTATACTATCTTGAGTATCTATAAATAATTTTAAATTTTCATTGGCTAACTTTAACTCTTTTGTTCTCTCATCTACTTTTTGTTCTAAATTTTCATTAAGTATCTCTAGTACATATTCACTCTCTTCTAATTCTCTATTTATTTTTGTTAATATATTTGTTTTTTCATCTACCAATTCGTTTAATATCTTTTTTTCATTTATACTTTTATATATAAAAACTAAAGAAAATAATATAGTAATAGTTGCACCTATTAATAATAGATAAAAATTAGTCGTTTGACTAGCTACATAATGATTATCACTTCTAATTGTTAATATCCCTGAAACTTTATTTGTTACTGGATTTATCACTTTTATAAAAGTCATTATACTCTTACTAGCTTCATCATATAAAGAGAAAGAGTGTATACTCATTGCATTTTGTTTAAGTATCTTTTTTGTTTTATTTGATGCTGTGGCTATTTCATTGTTTTTATTAAAATGTCTAATTGTATTGGCTATTTTTGTTTCATATAAAAAGTCTTCAAATAGCGATTGTGAATAATTGTTTTTTTCACTTTTAAATACTTTTTCTTTTACAATATCTTTTGATATTAAAAACTTACTTACAACATTAAAATTTTTTATCATCTCTGTAGTCATAGCAATAGTGCTAAATGATATTTCAACACTACCTATATATTCATTTTTATAAGATAATGGGAAAACAAATCTATAACCATTGTATATCCTACCCTCTTCAAAACCAAAAATAGGTTTTTTATTTTCATTAACATATTTTACTGTTTCTCTTATCTTTGTTAAATCATCACCAAACTTATAAGGTCTATGAAATCTTAAAAAACTTTCATTATTTGGAAGATGAAAGTGTAGTTGTTTTATATTAGATTCTTTTAGAAGTGAATAGGTGTCATTTAATTTATTGTATAACTTTTCTCTTATAATTTTTTTATTAGGCTCAGTAGTATTTTTTGCATCTTTAAAAATATTTTTAATTTCATCTATATCTATTTGTGTCCTAAAAATCATTCTTGAAAATTTATAGTAATCATCATATATTACATTATATGCTTGTAAATAAAGTTTTGTTTTTTGTTCAAGATGTTTATCAATTTTTAAATTATTTTCATAACTTAAAATAGTATAAGCAACAGTAAAAAGTATAATAAAAGATATATAATATAGATAATGTTTTTTCAGTACTCTGCCTTTCTTTATGATATAAAATTATACTGCATTATAATATTAAATTATTAAAACAATACTTTAATGATACTTGATATTTTATTTAATAAAAAAATCGTTACTGTAATATACTTTAATGTAAAATACAAATATGAAAAATATCACAACAAATGATGGTACATATACAATGTATAGTAAAGAATTTAAACAACATTATCATAGTTTAAAAGAAGGTGCTTTAAATGAAGCACTTTGCAAACATGTAATTCCATCATTAAACTATCATAAAAATAAAAAAGAGTTATCTATATTGGATATATGTTATGGGCTAGGGTATAATAGCTTAGCCACACTTTTTTATATATACTCAAATAATTTGAATATAAAAGTCAATATATATTCACCAGAGTTTGATAAAGAACTTTTAAAATCATTAAATAACTTTGATTATCCTAAAGAATTTGAATGTTTAAAAGAGATTATTAAACAGTTATCTTACAACTTAAATTATGAAGATAAAAATTGTAAGATAACGATATACAATGGTGATGCAAGAATATATTTAGATATTTTAAAACAAAGAGAACAAAAATTTGATATAGTATATCAAGATCCATTTAGTAGTAGTGTAAATAAATTACTTTGGACTAAAGAGTACTTTAAACAAATAAAATATCTTTTAGAAAAAGATGCTATCATTACAACTTATTCAATAGCTACACCTATACGGTTATCTATATACCTAAATGATTTGAATATATATGAGTATAAACCTGATAACTCAAATCGTATTACAATAGCATTAAATAGAGATAAGTTATATTTAAATGATAGATATAAATATATTGATATGGAATTAAAACAACAAAGAAATAAAACAGCTGTTGCATTAAGTGACTATGATTAAAAAGGAAAAATATGTTTGAAAAAAAAGAGATTCGAGTATTTAGAATTACAACAAAAAAGATTATTGAAAGATTGATGACAATTGTTGATTGCGATATATCTGTATTAAAAGATGAAATTGTTGAACAATTTGATGGATATGATTACAAAGATATTGAAGAGGTAGTAGGATATGAAAATTGGTCTGACATATCTAAAGATGGAAATTATGAACTAAACGCTAAAATAAATCATGAAGATGCTTATGAGTTTACAATATATATAGAAGTTAAGAATAATAAAGCAACTGTTTATAATGTTCTTTAAATAAGGTTGACTAAGTGTTAAGTAGTATAATTAATAAATCTACTCAACCTTAGCATCACATAAACATAATGAAAACAAAACTTCACAACCATCTCTTTCTAAAATATCTTTTGCTTCAAGTATAGTAGAGCCTGTTGTAACTAAATCATCAATAAGTATAACCTGTATATTTTTATGACCCTTGTATATAAAATCTCTTTTATTTTTTTTACGAAATTTTAAATCTTTCCCTGCATATTTGACAATATTTGTAGCTTTTAATGTGTCATAAAGTGGAGTGATGATTTCAGATTTTGTATGCTTTACTAATATCGCTGTTTGTGAGAATTGATGTCTAGTATGGTCATCTATAGCTATGCTATAAACATCATCTGAAAAGTTGAAATTTGAAGAAAATTTTGCAAAAGAGTTTTTAGCTAAAATATTAAAAACTCTATCTCCATAAAACTCATACTTTGTATTTATAAGCTCTTTTATCTCTTCAAGTTTATAGAAACTATAAACAAAAAAATCTTTCTCTAACTCTCTTTTAAAAAAAGATGGTTCAAGATAGTTTTCTTGACAATCTTTACAAATCATCTGAAATGATAAAGATTGACAAGTTAAACATCGCATTTTTATTTACCTTTTTTTAACAACTCTTTTCTAACTTTTTTAAACTATTTAAAATCACTACAGGTACAAAAAATAGTGACACAAGATAAGCTATAAGAGTTCCCCCTATAAGTGCTACTCCAAGTCCACCAAACACAGCATCACTAGCCAATAAACTACTAGCAAATACAATAGCCAATACTGTTAAAAGTATAGGTTTAGCTCTTGTAGCAGTTGCAACTGCTATAGCTCTTGTAGCATCCATATGTTTCTCATCCATAAGTTGTTTTGAAAAATCTATAATAAGCAATGAATTTCTTGAATTGATACCAATAAGAGCAATAAAACCTATAAGTGAGGTAGCTGTTAAATAAAAAGTATCTGCAGTTATAATATCCATAACAAAATGTCCTACAATAACACCAATGATTGATATAAAACTAGACAACACTATCCCACCAGCTAAAGCAAAGTTTTTATAATATATAACCATAAGTAAAAAGATAAGAACCAATGCCCCTATAAATGCACCACCAAGCTCTATAAAAGTATCTATAGTTACTTTTAATTCACCATCAAAAACTATATCAAACACTTCACCTGTTGCCTTATCTTTTAAAGATAAGTTTAGAAGGTTTGTTTTACTAACTTCATATTCATTTGTAAAAGTTTCAATGATCTGTGTTCTTACATCAAGAAGTGGATATATTTGGCTATCCATATCTGTTGTTGCTATTACATTTATCATATGATTTAAGTTTTTAGAACTTATGTTTGGTTTTGCATACTCTTCAGTGATAGTTACAAATTCACTTAAAGGTATCATCATACCCTTTTTATTCATAAGTTTTAGATTTGATAGTTTACTTACTATTGCATCTTTATCTTTTTTATCAAACTCTCTACTTTTATCAAGTCTTAGAAAAATAGGTATTTGGTTTTGTGCATTTTCAATATTAACAGCACCTACATTCATACCCTCAAAAGCTAGATAAAGTATCTTTTTAACTTGTTCTAAACTAACTTCACTTCTTAATACTTTATTATTATTTAGAACCAAAGCATATCTTTTATAAGGCTCATCAGATAACACATCTACATCTACTAAAGTTGGTTGTTCTTTAAATACCTTTTCTATTTTTCTAGCAACCTTATCTCTACTTGTAAAACTCTCTCCTCCGTAAACTTCTGCAACAAGTTCTGCTAATACAGGAGGACCTGAAGGTAGTTCTATAAACTTAATATTTGCACCATTTAAACTACAGTCATTTTGTAAAACGGGTCTTATTCTATGGATAAAATTATAACTTTGCTCAGTTCGATGTTCTGCTCTTTTTATATTTATCATCATCTCAGCTACATTTTCACTACCTTTTAAAGCACTACCTTTTACCATACCAGCAAAATCTAAAGGTAAACCTTCACCTAAAAATACTGAAATAGCAGTTACTATATCTTCACTTTGTAGTTTTTTAGCGACACAAGAGGTCACCTCTTTTGTTTTTGTTACACTAGTACCCTCAGGCATATCAACATAGATAGAAAAAGTATCACTATCTTTACCTGGCAACATTTTTGCTTTTACTACTTCAGTTGGTATCATATATACAGAACCTAAAAAAAGTAAAAAAGTTATAAATAAAACTAATACTCTTTTTGCTTTACTATCTAAAATAGCATGTATTAAAATCTCTAAAGGATTTGGTTTATGATGGCTCATATTAAAACTCCTTTTTTAACATCTTATTTACTAAATAAGGTGTAAATATATATGCAACTATAAGTGACATAACTAAAGCAATAGGTACAAATACAGGTAAAGGATTCATAAACTGACCCATCATACCACCAACAAAAAACATAGGGATAAATGTCATAACAATAGCTAAAGTTGCTATATTTGTAGGATTTCCTATCTCATTTGTAGCTTCTATTGCTATTTGTTTCAAACTTTTATCACGACTATCATGACTATGTAGATGTCTATGTATGTTTTCTATAACTATAATAGCAGCATCAACTAAAAGCCCAAGACTTAGTAGTAGTGCAAATAGAGTGATACGATTGATAGTTTCCCCTATCATAAACCCTACAAAAAGTGTAAGTGCAAGTATCATAGGAACTGTTAATGATACAATAATAGCCTCTTTTAATCCAAGAGTAAATACAAGTAAAACAGCTATAATAACTATAGATATAAGCAGGTGAAATACAAGTTCATTAACAGCATGGTTTGCAGTATATCCATCATCTCTTGTGATAATATAACCTATACCCTCTTTTTCTAAGTCATCTCTAATACTATCTAAATATTCAAATATTTTGTTATTTATTACAACTGTGTTTGCACCTTGTAGTTTAGAAACTGTTAATGTAGTTTGCTCTTTTACATCTTGATTTGGTAGATATAGTTGTGCTGATTTACTATTTTGTATATCATAACTTTTAGTTACAGTAGCTACATTTTTTAAATAAATTGGGCTATTCATATATGAAGCAACCAAAATATTTTCTAAATCTTCTACAGATTCAATAGCACTTTCTATTCCAAACATCACTATTTCATTATCTTTAGTACGACCTTTTGCATCAGGTAGTTCAAAAGATAAACCTTTTATAGCTTCCATAATCTGTCCTAAAGATAGATGATAAGCAGATAGTTTTCCAAGTTCAACTTCTACATTGTACTGCTCTTTTTTTTCACCCTTTAAGTCAACAACTGCAACGCTATCTATTTTATTTATCTCAAAACCTATTTTACTTACTTTTGTAGATAATTGTGTTTGTGTTAAGTTCTCATTTTTAGAATAAAAAGCGATAGTAGCAACAGGTATATCTGTATCTATATCCATAGTTTTAATAATAGGTTGCATAGCACCTTGAGGCATACCATCCATATTTCTCATAACCTGATCATATAGTTTTAAATCAGACTCATCTTTTGAAAGTCCTATGAAATATTGAACTTGTATGATACCAACAGAGTCTTTTGCTATAGAGTATATATTTTCAACCCCTTTTATAGCTCGTATTTTACTCTCAAGTGGTTCTATGATAACTTTTTGTATCTCAGCAGCAGTTGCTCCTGGCATAGGTACAATTACAGCACCACCTGATACTTTTATCTGAGGGTTTTCTTCTCTTGGCGTGAGATTTAAAGCCATATATCCAACAACTAAAATAAATATTGCTAAGATAAGAGTAAGTGGATGTTCTATAAAACCTTTTGCAAGTTTTCCTGCACTATTTTCTTCATGAAGCTCATACTCTATCTCATGTATGAGTTCATCTTTTAAGACTTCACAATCTTCTTCATTGATTTTTTTATCCATAAGATATCCTTCTATTTGCTATCTATAAATACTTTTGAATACATTCCAGGGTAAACATTTTTTGTATTTTTAAATGATAATTTTATAGTAAAAGTATGTGTCATAGGGTTAGAACTAGGAATTATAGCTACTATTTTACCAGTTGTTTTTAACTTCATAGATGGTATCTCTACTCTAGCTTTTTGCCCAACGAATACATTTTTAAGATCTGCTTCACTAACTTCTGTTTTTATTTTTAAAGAACTTAGATCAGATAAAACAATAGCAGGCATACCAGGTATCGCCATCTCACCTGCTTTTATAGTTTTTCTTACTACTACACCATCATTTGGTGCTTTTATTGTGAGGTATTGGTACTGGTTATCTACCTCTTTAACTTGTGCTTTTGTTATCTTTACCATATCTTCAAGGTTTTTTGTACCCAATTCTAGTTGTTCTACTTCAAACTTTGACACTAAACCTTTTTCTAAAAGCCTTTGAAATCTTTCATAGTTTCTTTTCATAGTAAGATATTGGTTTTCATACATCTGAACTGCTAAAAGTGCTTGTTGTTTTTTACTATCTATCTCTGTTGAATCTATAGCATAAAGAAGTTGCCCTTTTTTTACTATATCCCCTTCGTTTACATTTACAGTATTTACAAATCCCATAAATCGACTTGTCATATATTTTTCATTGTCTGATATTACTGTTGAGCTTAGTTCTATAGTTTTTCCATAGCTAAGACTTAAAAGTAAAAGTGTTAATAATCCTATTTTTTTCATTATTTTAGTTCCTCTCCTAAAGATATTTTAAGTGTTGCTGCTGCTAAGGCTTGTTCATATTTTGCCATAATTGTATCAGCATTTGATTTTTGTTGATTTGCTTGTTGCATAAGCAGATTTGACATATTTATTAGATGATTTTTATACATCTCTTGAGATTGTTCTAAAACTTCATCAGATAAGTTTTGTGCTTTGATTTTTTGTTTTAGAATCTTCTCTTTTGCTTTGAGAGTTAATATATTTTTTTCAACTTCAAGTTTTATACCATCTTTCATATATTCAAAATAGTTTTTTGTTTTTTTATACTCTATTTTTGCTTTTTGCTTTTTACTACTAGATATAAAACCATCAAAAAGTGTATATGACAGTCCAACAGCACCTAGATAATAATCATGATCACCATTTATATTATTGAAACTATCGTCATTGTATCCATACTCAAGTTGAGCTCCAATAGTTGGATAGTTATCACTACTATCAAGATCTATTTTTGCTTTCATAGTATCTGTGTTGTATCTCATTGCTGAAAAGTCATCTCTATTTGTATGTGCTTTATCTTGCAAAGAAGTTAGTTCTAAAGTTTCATTTGATATGTTTTTGAACTCACCAACATCAGTTATAGTATCATCTGAAGTTAAAAATCTAAGATAAGAGAGTGCCAAATCATATCTGTTTTTTGCTTCTATCATATGAGTATCAACACCCATATCATAAACTTGTGCTTGTTTTACATCTATGTTTGTGACCAAACCTTCATTGTAAAGTTCACCAGCAAAGTTTACAAAAGAGCTTGTAGCCTCTTTTGCTTTTTGTGTAGCTTTTATAAACTCTTTTGAAGCAACTGCACCATTGTAAGCTTTAAGTACCTCTAAACCTAAAGCTTTTTTATCATAGTTGTAAAGTGCTGATTTGGCTAAGACTTGTAGCTTTGCCATCTTTTTTGCATTTTGTAGTTTGAAGCCTGTAAAAAGTGGAACTTTATAAGTTACTTTTGTTTCATAGTTTGTTCTTGCATCTGGATTGTTTAAATTTTCTGGTTCAGTTGCAAGTAAACTTGTACCACCATCATATGTTGGAGAAGATGGGGTAATAGTATCCATATTTCCTATAAACTCATCGAAACCAAAATCACCAAAACTAGCTTCCCTACTTGCCATTTTCATACCAAATACATATCCAGCATTGTTTGTTGTTGAGATGTTTTCATTGAAAACTAAACTTCCGTAGTTATAACCTTTGGCTTCATTTAAGTCCTCTTTTGAAGCATCTATCTCTAGTTTTTTTGCTTTTAAGCCTTTGTTATTTTCTATAGTTTTATCCAATGATGTTTTAAAATCAATTGTATAACCAAACAAAAATAACGGACAAGTTAAAAGTAAAATAGTTTTTTTCATTATATCTTTTCCCCTTTTATTTTTAAAATTTCAAATATATTATTTATATACTCTAACATCACTATTTTTTCCTCATTTGTTATAAAAAAACCATTCATAGTAGCATATAAACTCGATGCAAGATTTGAGATATACTCTTCACTCATATTAGTCTCTTCTTGAAAAATAGTTATTATCATTTTGATATATTTATCTTTTAAATTTTTCTGATATGTGAGTATCTCTTTGGTTGGATTATTCAAACTTATTGCTAAAAACTCTTTATATATAGCTTTTTGTTTTTTTACAATCTCTTTATCGTTTAAAAATATATCAAAAAGATAGATTATCTTCTCTTTTGAATCTTTTGCATTTTCAAGGTTTTCCAATAACTTAGGATCATATTCATCTTGTAAACAGCTCATAAGCTCAAATACTACATCTTCTTTATTTTTAAAGTATTCATAAATAGTACCTTTGCCAATACCAGCTTTTACTGCCAATTGACTTATGGAGATATTTACAAAGCCCTCTTCTATAAAAAGATCACAAGTTGACTTTGCAATTTGCCTTCTTTTTTCTAATTTTTTTGATAAACTTGACACGATAACCTTTCTTGACCAGTAGTCAGTTTGTGATAATATTATAAATATTCTTAATAAACTATAAAACTTGACTATTAGTCAAAATA
>JAYEPD010000045.1:0-3109 GCA_034723675.1 Campylobacterota bacterium | reverse complement strand
ACTGTATCTATCTTATTTTTTATATTATTTTCTTTCTTATCATCTACATATCTATAAACTCTTGTTAGTGCAAATGGTCCTAAAAAATCTTTATTTACTTCATATACAGGACACGAGCTAAAACATGAGTTACATAAGATACAATTACTCTCTATATCGATACTTTTCGCATCTTGTTTAGTAATGATACTATCACTTTTCTCTTCAAGCTGAGCATTTGAAAGTTTTAAAAACTTATCTTGATTTGATAGGTCTACAACTAAATCACGGATAACTTCATGGTTTTTAAGAGGAAGGACTAGATCATTTTCTTTTATTGTTGTTTTACATGCAAGTCTTTCAACTCCATTGACTGTAACTGCACAACTTCCACATACTCCACTTTTACATCCACTTCTAAAAGTTAAAGAGTGATTTTTTCTCTCTTTGATTGCAAATAAAATAGTTAAAAGATTATCTACTTTCTCTTCTAGTTCATAACTTTTATCACAAATAGTTATTGTAGCCATTATACTAACTCCACTAAAATTTTATCTTGCTTTTTAGATACTGTTGTTTCTCTTTGGAAATCTGCACTTTCACTTGTATAGTCTAATCTATAATGTGCTCCACGACTCTCTTTTCTAGCTAATGCAGAGATCACTATTGCATCACAAAGATCTAACATATTTTGAAACTCAAGTAACTCTTTTAAATTTGTATTATAGACTCTACTTTTATCACTTATTCCCATAAGTTTTAGCTCGTGTTCCCAAGACTTTATCTCTTTAAAAACCTTTTGTAAACTTTCTTGAGTTCTAAATAGTCCAACATCCTCGTAAAATAATTTTCCCATAATTTGTCGCTTGTCATAAAAGTCAACTTTACTTTCTAAATCAAATATATCTTCTATATTTTTCTTATCATTGATAAATACAGAATACTCTTTATTTTCTATACTAACAATCTCTTTAGAATCTAAGCTTACATTTTTTCCAACTAATCTACCAAAAGTAACTATCTCTAAAAGTGAATTTCCACCAAGCCTATTTGCACCATGAACACCATTTGAGGAACACTCACCTATAGCATAAAGGTTTTTGATATTTGTTTCACCTTCTAGATTTGTTTTTATACCACCCATTGTGTAGTGAGCAGCTGGCTGAATAGGGATAAGATCTTGATCAAGTTTTAGTCCAGAAAACTGTAAAGCCAAATCATACTCTTGAGGCATAGACTCTTTTATCTTTTCAAGTCCAAGATGTCTTAAGTCTAAATATACCTCTTGCTCATCTTGAATCTTTTCATAAATAGCACGAGCGACTACATCTCTGGCTTGTAGTTCATCTACAAATCTTTTTTCATCTTTAGTTACAAGGTAACCACCCTCACCTCTTGCACTTTCACTAATCAATATACAGTTACCTCTCATAGAAGTTGGATGAAACTGAATATACTCCATATTTGAAACTTCACAACCAACTCTAAGAGCTGCTGCTATTGCATCTCCTGTAGTTGCAGTTGAGTTTGTAGTAAATCCACTATAAATACCAGCATATCCACCACTAGCAACTACTACTTTTTTTGCAAGTATTTGTTTCACTTCACTTGTGGCTATATCAAGAGATGTTATTCCTTTAACAACACCATTGTCTACTATAAAATTTAAAAGCATATTTTCACTTATAAACTCTATATACTCTTTTAAGCAAGTATCATAAAGTGTATGCAATATTTTTAGTCCAGTATAGTCACTACTATAACATGCTCTTGGATTTAAAGCACCACCTAGTTTTCTTTGTGCTATATTGTTATTCTCATCTCTACTAAAAGGAACACCAATATCATCTAGCCAGCTTATAGTTTCTTTACTATTTTCGCACATATATTTTATAGTATCGATATCACCTATACTGTGTGCAGATTTTATAGTATCATCAATGTGGTTTTGAACTGTATCTTTTGAGTTATTTAGTATCGCATTTATCCCACCTTGTGCTTGAGATGTTTGTGACATCGTCGGATATGTTTTTGATAATACAACTACATTTTCACAATTTTTTTTGGCTTCAAGTGCAGCACTTAATCCAGCACCTCCACTTCCTATTATTAAAACATCAATCATTTTTTATATATCCTTAATCCCAGAACTCTTTAAGTTCTCTTTGTTTTTTCTCTTTAACCTCTTCAATATGTTCTTTTAACTCTAACTCTTCTTGTCTCTCAATCTCTTCTAATTTTTCTCTTTCCTCTTTCATCTTTTCTCTTTCAACTCTTGCTTGGATTATTCTCTCTTTTACTTTTTCTTCTGCAACTTTTTTCATCTCATCATCAAAATTCATAGATTCTATACTTTTTAAAGCTTGATTTATCTCCTCCTCTTCACTTATCTCTTCCTCTTCTATATTTTGAGTATTTTCAGTTTGCGTTCCGTTAGATTCTTCTGTAATTGAACGGTTATGTTCTTCAACTTCCTTAACATCTTCTTTTTCAACAACCACATCTTGAGCATTTTCATCTTCAACTATTTTCAAGTTTTCAAACACTGTTTCAATCTCTTCTTGTGGTATAAATTCTGGTTCAGATATTTTGGGAACTTCTTTAGCTACTTGTTCTTTTATCTGTTTCTTTTTCTCTTTTTTAGCTTTTGATTTTGTAGGTTTTTCACCTTTTAGTTTTTCTACATACTCTTTTAGATCTTCAAATTCTGCCATTATTTTTTCATATTTTTTAAAATCCATAAGCAAAAAACCAGGTTTCCCATCTCTTAATATGATCGCTTTGTCTATATCTTTATCTATTATTTTATTGAAAATTGTTTTACTTTTTCTTATCAACTCTGTACTAGAAAACATCTCATCTGACTTATAAAGTAATAATCCCATTTGCAAATCTCCATATGTAATATTATTTGTATTATAACACAAACTTTTATTTGTAGCAATATTTATAAGATAAATCTAAAAAAATTTTGTAACCAAATTGTAACCATAATTGATAATATTGTAACCAAATTGTAACCGATTATTAGTATTATTCTGTGAATTAAAATAAAAAGGAATATAAAAATGATAAAATTATCAACAGTTACAGCTGCAACTTTATTGGCAGTTACATTAGGACTTACAGG
>JAYEPD010000044.1:0-3125 GCA_034723675.1 Campylobacterota bacterium | reverse complement strand
AGTTTTTTACTAGACGAGACCATTTTAGATGGAGAGGTATAGGTGATATTGCTAATAGTGCGTTTAAACTCAAAGATGAGTATGCTAAATATGATGCAGAAGTGATATATAAAGATATGTTACCAACAGAACTTATAGATGATCATAAGTTGTGTATCTGTGGAGAGATACTCAAAGGGAAAGCAAATCCAGTTGACTGTAAAGTATTTGGAAAAGCATGTAAACCAAGTAGTCCTCTTGGAAGTTGTATGGTGAGTAGTGAGGGGGCGTGTGCTGCTTATTATAAATATGGGAATTTACTTTAAGAAAATATCTTATAGATTAAGAGAATTGACATAAATATTATTATGTAGTATAATTATGTATATATTTTTATGTAAAGGAATTATGTAATGAGTGCAAATGATGTAAGAAAAAACTTTGTATTTAAAAAAGATGTGGCACAGCATCTTGAAGAGATAGCAAAAAGAGAAAACAAATCAATGACAAAAGTTGTAGAGGAGTTAGTAGAGAAAAAATACAGTGAAGTAAGTAAAGAGGAAAAGCTAAAAGCTCTCTATGCTTTAGCTGGTAGTGGAACTGGACTTTTTGGTGACCTAACTATCCAAGAAATTAAGGCAAATATGGATGTATAAAAAAGTATTTTTAGATGCAAATGTATTTATAGATCTTTTTGATGAAAAAAGAGATACTAAGAAAAATGCTTTTCATACATTTGATTATCTAACTAATAATGATATAGAGATTTATACAAGCTGTGACTTAATAACTACAATTTATTATATACTTTCAAAAACATCTAAAGAACTTGCATTAAGTAATATTGAAAAAACAAATAAAATTTGTAAAGTTATAGAGTTTAGCAACCAAGAAGTTCTTGAAACTTGTACCCTTATGAGAGAAAATCAAAAGTTTAAAGACCTTGAAGATACTATACAATATATTTTAGCTAAAAAAGAAGGGTGTGATTTGATTATTTCAAATGATAAAAATTTTGTTAGTGATGAGATAGGTCTTTTAACTACTCAAGAGTTTTTGGAAAAAATTAGATAATGCAAAATATAATTTATGAATATGAAGAGGTAAATAATGATGATTTGAAAAATCATATTATAAATACAGCTCTTCTTCATAAATATTTTAGCTTAGAATGGAAAACTTTAAGAGGTAAAAAATAATATGCAAAAAATAACAGGTAAAAGTATGAATATAGTAAATGAAAACATTTTAAAACTAAAAGAGATTTTTCCAGAAGTTTTTAGTGAAGATAAAGAGGATTATGGACTAGAAGATATGATAGTGGTAATTAAAGATGGAAGTTTTGAGAATAGTGTAGTAAAAACAAATGCTTTACAGATATTAAAACAAAATGATATAAATGAAGTTGTGAGTGTTTAATGAGTTTGTTTGAAAAATTGTTTATTCAATATAATCAAAAATCAGATAATAAAGTTTTAGTAGATGATAAAATAAAGTCTATTAAATCTAATCTTCATATAGATAGTGATTTCCCTATGCTTTTTGTAGGTTTATTAAATGATTTTGTTGTAAATGAACCTCAATATTATTTTAATAAAGTTGTTGAAAAAGAGGTGTTTAATAATTTAAATACTTTTTATAATGATGATAATGTAAGGTTTATAAATGCTTTTTCGGAACAACAACAAAATCTTTTTCATGCTATTAATTCTTATTATCATATATTAGATTCTTATAATGAATTTAATGATATTGATTTCAATGATGAAATAAAAATAAAAATGTATTATTTACCAACTATTACTCAACTAATGGAGTTTTGCTTACATCATTTTTATAGAACAATTTTATATATAACTGATGATTTTGTTGATGGTGAATATAAAAAACAAACTAAATTAAACCCAATAAATGAAGCTCTTACCAAATTAGGTTATGTACACCTTACTAATATAAATATTGATTTACGAAATGCTATTAGTCATGGATTAGTAGAAATTAATCGTAATCCTAATGATAATTTTGAAGTTGTATATTCGTATAAAGATAAAAAAACACATAAACATAATAGTAAAACTTTAACAATCAATGATTTAAATAATATAGTAAATCAATTATTTGATGTAGCAAGTGGTACATTTGTTGGGATTGTCAAACTTATAATAAAAAATAAGTTAATAGAAAAAATAGACATTGAAAAAAAAGATATAAATATTCAATTTGAGTTTTTTAAACTTTTTTTACATAATGAAAATATTAGAGTTAAATCAATTTCAAAATCAGATTCAGATTTTACTCAATTAAAGATAAATATAGATATTAAAAATATTGATGATACAAATCAGATTATACATATTTTAGTATGGATTGGGAAGATACTATTTGCAACTTGGAATAATTATGATAGATATGAAATTAAATACAATCACCCATTCAGTATAGGTGGTAGTATTATTTTTGATAAAAAACATTTAAACGAAATATTACTTGAAGAAGATATTTCAAAAATAGATAATATATTTGTTAATGGAGTTAGTATTTTAACTCCTGATATACAAGATATGAAGTTAGATAGTCGTTCATATAAATATCATACATTTCCAAAACTATATGGAAAAAATTGGGAAATAAAATCAATTAAAGATATAAGTATAGAAAACTATAAAAGATTAGAAGCAAGTTTATTTATTGAAAGTAAGGATATATCAAAAAGTGAATTGCAAAATATAATATTTCAAGTTGAGAAAAAAGTAAGAGTTTTAGAAAATAAAAGTAATCCAAAGACAAAAATCAAATATGGAAAGATTGAAGTAGATATTGTTAGATTAAAAATATTTTATAATTCAAAGACTAGAAATAAAAATTCATCACTTTTATCAAATAATAAAGAGTTTATTTGTTTAGCTCATTACTATAAAGGTAAAACTATACCTAAATTAGAAGTTTTATTTCAGAATAATTATATTTTTGAGAATATTAAAAAATTAGATATATACTGGAATAAGTCATTAGATATAAAAGGTTTAATTAATGAAAATACAATTTGACGGACAATTAGAATGTCAAAATGATACTATTCAAGCAATAGTCAATATATTTAATTCTCATTATAATAAATTAATATAATGGAAAGAGATTAACATGGC
>JAYEPD010000043.1:0-3150 GCA_034723675.1 Campylobacterota bacterium | reverse complement strand
TAATATAGCTTTTGCATTAAAAGTTATGTTGATTTTTGGATATATTATGTTATTTCGTCAAGAGAGATGGCATAAACACTTAGCAATTATGTTTATAATGTCGATAATAATATTTATAGCAAGTGGTGGATTAAATACTATTATTAATATAAATTAGATAAAATACCTTAATATTAAAGGAAGTAAAAAATAAAATGATATTAATGATAGATAACTATGATAGTTTTACATACAATATAGTTCAGTATTGTTTAGAGCTAGGAGCTGATTTAAAAGTGATACGAAATGATGAACTAACTGTAGATGAGATAAAGGCTTTAAATCCACATAAAATTATTATCTCTCCAGGTCCTGCTACTCCTGATGATGCTGGGGTATGTCTTAAAGTTATAGAGGAATTTGCAAATACAACACCTATTTTGGGTATCTGTTTAGGGCATCAAAGTATTGCACAAGTATTTGGAGGGGAGGTTATAAGAGCCGCACAAATGATGCATGGTAAAACATCAAAAATAAAGATTTTAAAAGATGACATTATATTTAAAGGCTTACCTGATGAGATTATAGAGACTAGGTATCACTCTTTAACTGTAAATAAAAAAAACCTGCCAGATACTATTCAAGTTACATCAAAATCTTTAGATGATGATGAGATTATGTCATTGAAGGTTAAAGATAAAGATATCTATGGAGTGCAATTTCATCCTGAATCAGTGATGAGTGAATATGGACATGAGATGTTGGATAATTTTCTAAAAATATAGGATTGTATAATGATTATAAATAAACATAGTATTGCATTTATATCTTTACTTTTGTTTCATTTTATGATACTTTTATTTTTAGTTGATGGTTATAGTATATCTTATAATGAAGCAGAAATATTTTTTAATCAATCAAATTTATTGTCACATATTATAGATATATCTACATCAATTTTTGGTCAAAATGATTATGGACTAAGATTACCTTTTATCTTATCTTATACATTAAGTTCAATACTAATATATTTAATAACATTTGATTATTTTAAAAGGCAAAGAGATAGATTTATAAGTTTATCTATATTTATGTTATTGCCTGGATTAAACAGTGCAGCACTTTTGGTAAATAATTCTATTATTATAGTTTTTTTAACACTATTATTTATATATCTTTATAAAAAAGAAAATAAACTTTATATATTTCTGTTACCAATATATCTGTTTATTGATAATTCATTTGCTATATTATTTTTAGCTCTATTTTTCTTTGCTTTAAAAAATAAAAATAACTATTTATTAATATATAATTTAATTTTATTTGGGATATCTATGTCCATATATGGATTTGATATAGGTGGAATACCAAGAGGATATTTTATAGATACTTTTAGTATATATGCTACGATATTCTCCCCAGTATTATTTCTGTATTTTTTTTATGCAATATATCGTATAGGTTTAAAATGGGACAAAGATATATTTTGGTACATATCAATCACTGCACTTGGACTATCACTTTTATTCTCTTTGAGACAAAAAATACAAATAGAAGATTTTGCCCCTTTTGTAGTTATATCAATACCTATAATGACAAAGTTATTTATTCATAGTTTAAGAGTAAGATTAAAAGAGTTTAGAAAACCTCATATATATGTTTTAAGAATTGCTATTGGGGTATTATTATTTAATTTTATTTTGTTTGTTTACAATAAACCATTGTATTTAGTTTTAGATGAACCAAATAAACATTTCGCATATAAATATAATATCGCGAAAGAGTTATCTCTTGAATTAAAGGGTTTAAATATAAACTCTTTGCATACAAATGATGAAGAGATGAAATTAAGATTATTGTTTTATGGTATTGGTTATTCAAATGATAAGTTTTTAACATCAAACAATGTAAATATAGCTGATTTTACTATCCCTATAAACTATTATGGTAAAACAATTAACACTTTTTATATAATAGATCAAAAAAAATAGATTTATCTTACTGTTACATTTCTATACATACATTATAGTGATATAAAATATAAGTGTTACTTTTGAGTACTATTAATTAAACAAAAGTTAAAATAACAGAATAAAATTCTAACAAGGGGTACAAGTATGGCACAAAAAGCAATACGAGAATATGATGCTAAATCAATTTTAGCAAGACATTGGGATAAATACTTTCCAAATTTTACTTACGCATATGAAACTACTATGGTTCAAAATGGTTCTGAACTATTAGAACAAGCAAAAGATAAATCTTGGTTAAATGATAAGAAATTGGTTGCAAAACCAGATATGTTATTTGGAAAAAGAGGGATGAACGATTTAGTTCTTTTTAGAGATGCTAAACCAGGTGATGTGTCTTTAGCTAAAGCTTCAAGCTGGATAGACGAAAAATCATCTTCTGATCAATCAGTTTATTTTTCATTTGATGGGGAGACACCAACAGGTGAGCCAAGTGTAGATAGATTAACTCACTTTATAGTTGAACCGTTTACTCCACATGAACAATCAGAAGAGTATTATGTAAGTGCAACTTGTGTAGGTGATGATGATGTTATCTATATGTCAGCTGAAGGTGGTATTGCTATTGAAGAAAATTGGGATGAAAAAGTTAATGAAGTAGCTTTCCCTATAACAGCAACAGAAGATGAAATTGCAGCTGGAATTAAAGCAAATATACCTGCAGATGTTGCAGATAAAAATAAAGAAGCTTTTGCTGAGTTTTGTATCGGTTTCTTTAAAGCATACAGAGAGTTAAATTTTGCATATTTAGAAATTAATCCATTTGTAATGCAAGGTAATAAAATCGAATTACTAGATATGGTTGCAAAACTTGATGATACTGCTGGATTTATGATGGTAGATGAGTGGGGAGATGTTGAGTACCCAACTGCATTTGGTATGGAAGCTAAGTCTCCTGAAGTTGAAGCTATCGAAGAAGCTGATGCTAAAACTGGTGCTTCATTAAAACTTACACTACTTAAGCCAGAAGCTAGAGTTTGGACTATGGTTGCTGGTGGTGGTGCTTCAGTTGTTTATGCTGATACTATTGCTGATATGGCTGGTATTGATGATCTTGCTAACTATGGTGAGTACTCTGGTGGACCAACTACAGGTGAAACAAAATTCTATGCTGAGACTCTTCTTGACTTAATGACAAGAG
>JAYEPD010000042.1:0-3168 GCA_034723675.1 Campylobacterota bacterium | reverse complement strand
ATGCTACAGTTTATCCCTTTGAATCTTGTGATGGAAGTAAAGGTTACTTATCTTGTAGAAGAAAACCTTCAAAAGCTGAGATAGATGAACATGTTGCACTTTATAGAGAGTGGAAAAAAAGTGAATAGAAGGTAGAGTAAATGTCAAATAGAAAAATTGGAATTGTAGGAGCTGGTGCAGTTGGAGCAACTGCTGCATATAGTTTAACTATGATGGGTACTTGTAAAGAGATTGTTTTATATGATATAAATTCAGATTTGGCAATAGGAAAAGCCATAGATATTGAACAATCAACTGCATATGCTAGAAAAAGTACAACAGTAACAGGTGCTAAAGATGCAAGTGATTTAAAAGATTGCGATATAGTTGTTATAACTGCAGGTGTTCCTAGAAAAGATGGTATGACAAGAGAAGATTTATTGATTATAAATGCAAAAATAATAAAAGATGTAGTAGAAAATATAAAAAAGTATTCTCCAAATTCAAAAATTATTTGTGTATCAAATCCACTTGATGTTATGACTTATGTAGTTCATAAGTTAACAGGTTGGGAAAACAACAGAATTATGGGTATGGCTGGTGCTTTAGATAGCTCAAGAATGGCATATCAAATAAATAAAATAACAAATTTTGGTTGTTCTAAAATAAAAGCTATGGTTATAGGTGATCATGGGGAAAATATGATCCCTTGCCCATCAATGTCAAATATAGGTGGAATACCACTTACTGAACTTGTATCATTAAAAGATATGGAAAAAATAATTCAAAGAACTAAAAATGGTGGAGCTTCTATAGTTAAACATTTAGGAACTAGTGCATATTATGCACCAGGTCGTGCAATAGCAGTGATGGTTGAAGCTATTCTTGATGATAGTAAGATAGTTATGCCTACATCTGTTATGCTTACAGGGGAATATGGACATAAAGATGTTACAGTAGGTGTACCTGTAATACTTGGTAAAGATGGTGTAGAAAAAATTATAGAGTTAGATTTAGATGTTGAATTACAATCAAAATTTGACACTTCTGTTGAAACTATCAATAACGGTATCAAAATATTAAAAGATAATAATTTCTTTAATTAGTAATTTTATTACTATAATTCACAATAAAGTCTAGTAATTTTACTAGACTTTTTTTATTAATCAATATTTATTATTTATTAAATATATTATGATAGACTTGTTACAAATAAGTATATGGAGTTCAAATGAGAGAGATACAATACGCAGATATAGTAACTGCAATCAAAAACATTATTGTTCATTGTGGTACAGTGTTACCAAATGACGCATATAAAGCTATAAAAGATGCACATGATAGTGAAAAATCACCTGTTGCAAAAGAGGTTTTAGCTCAACTTTTAACAAATGCTGATATTGCAAAAGATGAAAAAAGACCATTGTGTCAAGATACAGGACTTGCTGTATTTTTTGTAAATGTTGGCGAAGAGGTAAAAGTTGTCGGTGGTCTTTTAAGAGATGCTATTAATGAAGGGACAGAACAAGGTTATCAAGCAGCTTATCTTAGAGCTTCTACTTGTGAACCATTTTCTAGAGCAAACCTAAAAGATAGTGTTGGATATAACCTACCCGCAATTATTCACTTTGATATTGTTGCTGGTGATAAAATTGATATAGAGTATGCTGCAAAAGGTGGAGGAAGTGAAAATGTATCAAGAGCTACAGTTTTCCCTCCTGCTGCTGGAAAAACTGGAATTATAGAGTATGTAAAGTCTGTAATATCTGATGCAGGAGGAAATCCATGTCCACCACTTACTGTTGGTGTTGGTATTGGTGGAACTTTTGAGAAAGCAGGAATTAGTAGTAAACATGCACTTTTTAGAACAATTGGAAGTGTAAACGAAGACCCTGAGATGGCTCAAATGGAATCAGATATTAAAAATGAGTTAAATAAACTAGGAATTGGTGCAATGGGGATGGGTGGTACACAAACTGTATTAGCTGTTCATATTGAAGCAAACCCTTGTCACATAGCATCTTTACCTGTTTCTGTTAATGTACAATGTCACAGTTCAAGACATGCACATATTACAATATAAAAATAAACAATAAAAAGTCAAACTTGTTTTGACTCGCGGAAATAAATTTTAAAAATTTTAAATTTTTATAATTTATCAGTAGCGGAAAGGGATAAAACACATGAGTAAAACATATAATTTAACAACACCTCTAAGTGAGGAACAAACAAGAGAATTAAAAGCTGGTGATATTGTATATCTTAATGGTACAATATTTACAGCCAGAGACGCTGCACATAAAAAATTAGTTGATTTAATAGAAGCTGGTAAAGAGTTACCTTTTGATCTTGAAGGTAGTATTATATATTTTGTTGGTCCAACTCCACCTAAACCAGGTGAACCAATAGGGAGTGCAGGACCTACAACTTCTTATAGAATGGATAGCTACTCTCCAACTATGTTAAAACATGGTTCTAAAGGGATGATTGGAAAAGGTAAACGAAACCAAGCAGTAAAAGATGCTTGTAAACAGTTTGGTGGAATATATTTTGGTGCAACAGGTGGAGCTGGTGCACTTTTAGGTAAACAAATAACATCTGCTGAAGTTATTGCTTATCCAGAATTGGGTCCAGAGGCTGTTAGAAAATTAACAGTAAAAGATTTTCCAGTAACTGTTATAAATGATACACATGGTGCAGATTTGTACCAAATGGGTCGTGCAAACTATGAAGTAAAGTAAGTATATCTTACTCTACTTCGAACTAACTACAAAATAAAGTATCTAATTGAAACATATTATTACTTTATTATTCTCTTTTTAAACTATAAATTGATACATTTTGTAACTATTATAACTAATTCAACAACAATAACCAAAATGTAAAAAAAATCAAATATGTAACTAGATATAATTTACCAAATTCAAATATTATATAGGAGAAAATATGAATATTCACGAATATCAAGCAAAGCAAATCTTTGCTAAATATGATGTACCTACACCAAAAGGTATAATGGCCCAAAGTGTTAAAGATGCAGTTGTTGCAGCTGAAACTTTAGGTGGACCTATCTGGGTTGTAAAAGCACAAATTCACGCAGGTGGAAGAGGACTAGGTGGTGGTGTTAAACTTGCCAAATCTTTAGAAGAGGTTGAGACTTTATCAAATGAGATTCTTGGTATGACTTTA
>JAYEPD010000041.1:0-15249 GCA_034723675.1 Campylobacterota bacterium | reverse complement strand
CTTAAATAAGTATCTCCCTATTTCCTTTTGCATTTGCTTCAGATAAAACACCTGTCATCTCCAACTGTTCAATTATAGTAGCAGATCTGTTATAACCAATTTTTAATCTTCTTTGTAAATAGCTAATAGAGCTTTTCTTATCTTGAATAACAACAAGCTTTGCTTGTTCATAAAGTTCATCTAATTCGCCAATATCACTAGAGCTTGTACCACTATCACTTGAAGAGCTACCACTCTCTTTTAAAAAACTTATGTCATATGTAGCTTCTTTTTGTTCTTTTAAAAACTCAACAACCTCTTCTATCTCTTTTTCATCACTCCAAGGTGCATGTATACGAACTAAACCACTAACTCCAGGTGGAGTAAATAACATATCCCCTCTTCCTAAAAGTGACTCTGCACCCATAGCGTCAAGGATAATCTTACTATCTACTTTTTGACCAACTTTGTAACTTATACGACTAGGAAGATTTGCTTTTATAAGACCCGTAACAACATCAACTGATGGTCTTTGAGTTGCTACAATAAGATGAATACCACATGCTCGTGCTTTTTGTGCAATTCTTGCTATACTTATCTCAACCTCTTTTCCACTTGTCATCATAAGATCAGCTAACTCATCAATGATTATAACAATATAAGGAAATGGTTGATGTCCTGTGATATCTACTTTTTCATTATAAGTTTCTATATTTTTTGTTCTTGTTTCTGCCATAAGTGCATATCTTCTTTCCATCTCTCCTACCATATTTGCCAAAGCATTTATTGCTTCTGTAGGTTTTGTAATAACTGGTGTTAAAAGATGTGGAATATCATTGTAAATAGAAAATTCTATCATTTTAGGATCTATCATAATAAGCTTTAAATTATCTGGAGAGTTTTTATACAAAAGTGATAATATCATAGAATTTAATCCAACAGACTTCCCACTTCCTGTAGTTCCTGCTATTAAAAGATGTGGAAGTTTTTTAAGGTCTGTTACAAAAGGCTGTCCAACTATATCTTTCCCTAAAATCATTGTTAAAGGAGATGCTGCTTTAGAAAAGATTTCACTTTCTAATATCTCTCTTATATAAATAGTATCTGTTTTATCATTTGGTACTTCTATTCCAACTACATCCTTACCAGGAATTGGTGCTTGTATTCTAATAGTTTGTGCTTTAAGTGCCATTGCAAGGTCATCTTGAAGATTTAATATTTTTGATACTTTTACATTTGGTGCAGGTTTAAACTCAAAAGTTGTAACAATAGGTCCTGTATATGTTCGTACTACATCACCTTCTATTTTAAACATTTTAAGTTTATCAATAAGATCTTTCATTTTTTGATCAATAAAAGCTTCATTTATTTTACTCTTTGCCTCTTTAGGAGCTTTTTGAAATATATTTGTAGGTGGCAACTGAAAATCTTTAGGTATCTCAACATCTCCTACTTCTATCTCTTCTAATAATTTTTTATTCTCTTCTAACTCTTCAACAATAACTGAATGAGGAAAATCTTCCTCTAATGGTTCAATAAAAACTTCATCTTCTTTTATATCTTGAACTAACTCTTTAACTTCAGGTTTTTCTTCTTTGTTTATAATTACCTCTTCTTTCTTTTGAATAATTGGTTCAGTAGAAGATACTACCTCTTCTATCTCTTTCTCATTACTTTCCACAATAGACGGTTTTATATCCTCTTCATATAATATCTCTGCAGTGTCCCCTACTTCTTTTACTATTAGTTTTTGCTCCACATGCAAACTATCTATCTTCTGGCTAGATCGATCTACTTTTTTTGGTAGTTTTTTTATATTTATTTTTGGGTAACCTATCTTAAATATGTTCAATATCTTTTGTATTGATGGTTTTATATTAAAAATAGCTTTTTCGTCATTTGTTTCTAAAAACAATACAAAAGCTAGTACCGCACATATTAATAAAAATACCCAAAGCCCTGCTGTCCCTATAAATGGGAATAAGCTTTGTGTTATCAAAACACCCAAGGAACCTTCCATATCCCCTTTTATTATTAAAGCTTGTAGTACAATCAACGATATAAATATAAATATTAGAAACATTGTTTTTATTAATATATCTTCTATTGTTTTCGTATTTATTCGATAGACTAAGAAAAGAAAAAAAGGCATAGTTATATATGCTATATACCCAATATAATCTTTTAAACTACTAGAAACTATAGCTCCAAACTCACCAACAGTAGCTGTATCTGATATAAACATAGAGAATGAAAAGTATACCAATATGAATGATATAATTATAGATGATATTTTTAAAGCTATTATTTATCCTTTAAGAAGTTTTGAAATTTTACCTTGGAGTTTAAGCCAAGTACGGTGCTCCATAAGTGGGAATCCAGCCCATTGTTTTTTTGGTTCTTTTATAGATTTTGTAACTCCACTTTTTGCAGATATTGTAGTAAATGGTGCTATTTCAAGATGTCCTGCAACTCCACTTTGTGCACCAACTACAACATACTCATTTAATATAGATGAACCAGCAAAACCACATTGTCCTGTTATAATTGAACCTCTTCCAATTTTACAGTTATGTGCTATATGTACAAGATTATCAATTCTAACACCTGATTCAATAATAGTTGAGTTAAATGCAGCTCTATCTATAGATGTATTTGATCCTATCTCAACATCTGAGCCTATTGTTACATTGCCATTTTGATATATTTTGATATATTTTCCATCTTTAGTAGGTGCAAATCCAAAACCATCACTTCCTATTACTGTACCTGCATGAATAATAACATCACTACCTATAACACAATCTCTATAAATAGTAACATTTGGATATATAGTTGAATTATTTCCTATAACTACATTATCGCCTATAAACACACCAGACATTATTGTACAGTTATCTCCTATTTTAGAGTTATAACCAATACTAACATTTTCCATTATTATTGAATCATTACCAATAATAGCTTTGTCTCCAGAAGACTCGATAACTTTAGGTGCAAAAAATTTACTTGCATAAGCTAAAGATAAATAGGGTTCCTCAACAACTAATGCAATTGAATTTTGGGGAACTAAATCTTTTAAATCATTTGCTACAAAAACTGCACCTGCTTTTGTAATTTCTAAATCTTTTAAATATTTTTTGTTTTCCAAAAATGATATATCATTTTTATCAGCATCTTTTAAAGTATTTAAACCTTTTATCTCAATATCTTTAATATTTTTTAAAGATATATTTAATTTTTCAATAATAAAAGATAGTTTCATAAAGTGCTATCTCTCCATAGCTACAACACCACTTCTTACTATCTCAAGTGGTTTGTATTTTTGTATTATTTTAATAAAATTCAATATTCTTTTAGGTTCATCTGTAGCAGATATTACTATTGCTTCAGGTGTAACATTTTGAATTGCACCATTATAAGCACGAGCTATTACATCTACATCACTGATACTTTGATCAATAGGTATTTTTATAAGTACTGTATCTTTCTCTATAACATCTTTATGTTCAGTTACTTTTAATACAGGTACAAGTTTATTTAGTTGTTTTACAATTTGATCTATAGTTCTTGCACTTCCTACGGTTATAATAGTAATTCTTGAATATTCACTATTAGGTATTGGTGCAACTGTTAAACTCTCTATGTTATAACCACGAGCTGAAAAAAGATCTACAATTCTACTTAAAACAGATTCTTTATTTACAACTATAACAGATAAAACTTCTCTTTTCTCTTCACTGTTGTAAAAATCTTTAAAATTGTTCATTATTTATCTCCTTCATTTTCTAACAGTAGCATCTCATTTAAGGCATGTCCATTAGGTACCATTGGAAGAACTTCTTCTCTTCTATCAACTATAACTTCAATCATAGCAACTTTATTTGAATCAACAGCATCTTTTAATGCAGCATCAAACTCCTCTTTTGTATGAACTTTATATCCCACACCACCCATAGATTCACAAAGCATTTTAAAGTCAGCTTGTGTATCTAATATAGTTTCAGATAACCTATCTTCATAAAATCTAGTCTGCCATTGTCTAACCATACCTAAATAGTTGTTATTTAATATGATATTAATATGTGGTAAATTATATTGTGTACAAGTGATAATCTCTTGTATATTCATCATAATACTTCCATCACCTGTAAAATTTACAGATATTTTATCTGGATTTGCTCTTTTTACACCCATAGCATATGGAAGCCCTACTCCCATAGTACCTAAACCACCACTTGTCATCCATTGTCTTGGATAATTAAATGGATAAAATTGTGCTGCCCACATCTGGTGTTGTCCAACATCAGTAGAGATAAGTGCATCATCACCAAGTAATTCACCAGTTCTTTCGATAACCCATTGAGGTTTTAACCTATCTGAATCTTCATTAAATCTTAAAGGATGTTCTTTTTGATAACCATTTAAAGTATCAATCCATGAACTATAATCATTAAATTCAAAATCTTTTGTATGTTCTAATATTTGTTTCATTACTACAGCTAAATCACCTACTATAGGATAGTTTGGTTTTACTATTTTAGCTATACTAGCTGGATCTATATCGATGTGAACTACATGAGCTTTTTTAGCAAAAACATCAAGACGACCCGTAACTCTATCATCAAATCTAGCACCAAGACAGATAATCATATCAGTTTGGCTCATTGCCATATTTGCAGCATATTCACCATGCATACCAAGCATACCAAATAAAAGATCGTCGTCACTTCTCATTATACCTCTTGCCATCAATGTTTCAACAACAGGGATGTTTGTTTGATGAGCAAATTCTCTAATATCTTCATAACAATTTGATAGTACAGCACCACCCCCCACATAAAGAAGAGGTCGTTTAGACTCACTAATATGTTGTAATGCATTTTTAATTTGTCTTATATTTCCTTTAGTTGTAGGTTTATATGTTGGTAATTCAAACTCTTGATCATAATAAAAATTTGCCACTTCAGCACTAACATCTTTTGGTAAGTCAATATGAACAGGACCAGGTCTTCCACTTTTGGCAATATGAAATGCTATTTTCATAACTCTTGTTAAATCTTTTACATCATTTACTAAAAAGTTATGTTTTGTACAAGAACGACTAATACCAACTGCATCTATCTCTTGAAATGCATCTGTACCAATAACTGCTGTTGGTACCTGACCACTTATAACAACCATAGGGATACTATCTGTATAAGCAGTTGCGAGTCCTGTTACAGCATTTGTAAATCCAGGTCCACTTGTAACAATAGCAACCCCTACTTTACCACTACTTCTTGCATATGCATCAGCAGCATGAACTGCTGCTTGTTCATGTTTTGTAAGTATATGTTGGAAATGATTTTGTTTGTATATCTCATCATATACATTCATAATTGCTCCACCAGGATATCCAAATACAACTTCTGTATGTTCCCTTTTTAAAGCCTCTATTACTATTTGTGAACCTGTTAGTTGTTCACCTTTTTCACTTGAATGATAACTCATAAATATTCTCTTTTCACTTATTTAAATTATATGGATTTTATCTAAACAAATATTAAATTTATATGAGATACTTTAACTAGCAAAATTAATAAATTTTAAAATTCTTTTTTAGTTCAATCCTAAGATAAGTTTTACTTAAGATTAACAAAGAAATTACGCGTGACTAAAAGATTAAGAGCCATATATTAATATATTTATCTCTAAAAATAGATAAAAATTACTTTGCTAGTAAAGCTATTTCCTTTAATCTTAAGTAAAACTTATCTTAGGATTGAACCAATTCTTTTTTGATTTTATTTTATTTTAAGAAAAGAATAATTAAAAATGGTGTATAATAGTGATACAAAAATAGAAAGGGAGTCAATATTATGGAATTATCACAAATAACAAATAGTATAAATACTATAAACGAAGCAAATAGTTTTAAAGTGGATAATATTGAGACAAAACCAAATATTAAATCTGTTCAAGTAGATAAGGTGGATATTTCAAATGAAGGTGTAAGTTCATTTACATCAAAACTTACTTCAAATATCAACAATATTGCAAATCTACAAAAACTTGAATTAGTTGTATCAAGACAAAGTGATACTCTAAGTGGTATAAATAAATTAGCTAATCAAATAGTTGATAAAAAAACTAATAATTCATTAGATCTACCACAACAACTTCAATCTCTAATCACATCATATAATAATGATTCTACAACTATTGAATCAAGTGATTTGATAAATACAAATAGAAGTACTGCGTATTTTGATGGTAAATTAGGTTTTGAACCCTTAAGTGGTGAAGAGATAATAAATAAAGTTTCAATTCAAAAAAATAGATTAGCTCAAGTACAGCAAAATATTAAAGATAACACTAGTGAATATATAACAGCAAGTAAAGCAGAGATATCAACAATTCGTGAACAAATTGAAGTAAAAGCTGAGATTAAAAATATCGATTTCAAAGTTGAGAGTTCATATTTTACAAAAGATAGCATGAAAAATTTTCAAGGTTCAATTGATGCAACTCAAGCAAATGCCAATAAAGAGCAAAATATAAACCTTCTTGTCTCTTAAAACTTATTTAAGAGGTTAGAGTGATAAAGTAGAGATTTTTACTCCTCTACTTTAAAAATTTGACTATCTCTTTTTCTAAATCTTTTATATCTATAATACTATTATGTAAAGTTTCACTATTAAATAACTCTTTTATAGTTAAAGGTATATCTAAATTTAACTTTTCAGAAATCTTTTGTAATGCTTCTTCATCTTTATATTTAACATTATCTTCATTTATTGCATTTAAAACAGTTGGGGAAAATTTTGTCCACTCAGCAGTACTATAAATAACAGTTTTAAGGTTTTTCTCTTTTAATTCATCATATGCTTTTATACAAGTAGCAGTATGTGGATCCATAAGATAACCATCATCAATAAAAGTTTTTATAGTTTTTAAACCATATTCATCATCACTATATGTAGCAGAAAAATAATGTTTTAGTTCGTTTAACTCATCATCTGTTTGTTCAAAGTAACTATTTTCATTTAAAGATTCCATCAACTCTTTTGTTCTCTTTGCACCAAAAAGATGAAATATAACTCTTTCTATATTGGAAGATTTTAATATATCCATAGCAGGACTGCTAGTAAGAATAAGATCTTTCCCTCTTATATCATACTTACCAGTTGTAAGCCATTGAGTTAATATATTGTTAGTATTCGAAGCTACTAAAAGTTTTTCAACAGGAAGTCCCATTTTTTGTGCATAAAAAGCACCTAAAACATTTCCAAAATTACCACTAGGTACATCAATATATATTTTTTCACCTAAAGATATCTCATTTGATCTTAAAAGTTCTAAATAACTTTGGAAGTGATATACTATTTGAAATATTATTCTACCAAAATTTACACTATTAGCAGCACTTAAGCTAATACCATCTTTTTGTAGTTCATCTTTAAAGCTTTGACTTGATAATAGGTTTTTTAATGCATTTTGTGCATCATCAAAGTTACCATTTATCCCTATAACTTTTAAATTTTTACCATTTTCTGTAACCATCTGAAGTCTTTGGACATCACTTGTACCACCATTTGGATATAAACAAACAACCTGAATCCCATCTTTATTTTTAAAAGTATTTAAAGCTGCTGGTCCTGTATCGCCTGAAGTAGCTGCTAGTATAAGATATTTTTCATCTCTTTTTTTAGCAATACTACTTAAAATATAACCAAATGGTTGTAATGCCATATCTTTAAAAGCTCTTGTTGGACCATGATATTGTTCATTTACAAAAAGATCATCTTTTATTTTTACTACAGGAGATGGATTTTGTTTACCATCTATAGTTTTATCAAAGTAATCATATAAAGATAAAGCTTCATCTATAATTTTATCATCAATGTCTATATTAAAAGTTTTTAATATATCAAAAGCCAACTCTTTATAAGTTGTATTTAAATGCTTTGTTAAAAACTCTTCCCCTAACATCGGTATAGATTTTGGCACATATAATCCACCAAATGATGAACTTGGATTTAATATTGCATCTGAAAACTCAACCTCTTGAGGTTTTACACCATCATTACCTCTTGTCTCAATAAAACTCATAGTAAGTATCTCCAATTAATTAATATATTTATATATCGCGATTTTATCTAAAATATTGTTAAAAAGCCAAATTCTATTCTTGAGTTAATAAATTAAACTTTATTGAGTATCCTCTCATAAAAGGTGGAGTGTCATAATGATCTTCAATATTATGATTTAGAACTTTACTATGAACTTTTGATTGTGTATTTTTGTTTGTATCTTCTTCTTGATATTCCTCTTTAGAATCAAATCCAGTAGCAACAATAGTGATTTTTATCTCATCAATTGCTAAATTCTCATCTGTTGTAGTACCAACTATAATTTCAGGATTTCCTGTAAGTGAATCATGAATATTTTCCATAACATCACTAACAGCAAACATAGAAACATCAGGATTTACAGTCCAATGTATCATTATACCTTTAGCACCACTTATTGATATTTCATCAAGAAGTGGAGATTTAATAGCTTCTTCAAGTGCTCTAATTGCGGCATCGTCACCTTTTGCTTTACCAATACCCATTAAAGCTACACCTTTATGTTGCATTATGGTTTTAATATCAGCAAAATCAACATTTATATCACTACTACCAGGTTTTAAAATAACTTCACTCATACCATTTACTGCTTGATATAAGACATCATCAACAACTTTAAAAGCATCTTTCATACCTATATCTTCTTCAACTATATGTCTTAGTCTGTCATTTGGTATAATTATAATAGAGTCAGATACTTTTTTTAACTCTTCAAGACCTAAATTAGCTAAACCTGTTCTTTTTTTACCTTCCCATTTAAAAGGTTTTGTAACAACAGCTACAGTTAAGGCGTTCATCTCTTTTGCAGCTTTTGCAATAACAGCTGCAGCACCTGTACCAGTACCACCACCTAGACCAGCAGCAATAAATACAATATCGGAACCCTCAAGAGATTCTTTTATCTCTTGGTAATTCTCTAACGCAGAATCTCTTCCAATATCAGGACGCATTCCAGCACCTAATCCTCTTGTTAATTCAATACCAAGTTGAATTTTTTTAGGAGCTCTTGATAAGTTTAAAACTTGAAGGTCAGTATTCGCAACAATAAGATCAATCTTATGAGTACCTTGTGTAATCATATGATTTATCATATTACATCCCCCTCCACCAACTCCAACTACTGCAATTTTTGCAGCATTTTGCTCCAGTGTTTTAGATGGTTTTTGAACTTTTATACTATCTTGATCAAATAGATGAGTTTCCATTATATCCACCTTGCTAATTTATCTAAAAAACTACCAAATTTTTTCTTTTTTGGTTCTTCTTTTTTTGTTTCAGTTATAGATTGTATATCATTTAGAGTATTATTACTATTTTTTGATGGGATATAGTTTTGTGCTGCTTTATTTACATTTGAGTTTTGATTTATATTATTTTCTCGTAAATTTTCATTGCTATCTAATTCAAAATTATTTACTGTATCTAGTTCAAAAAGTAAAAGACCAACTATTGTTGACATAGTGGGAATATTGAAATTAATATATCCATTTTGTATATTTCTTGGATTTGCTATCCTTACAGGTATATCTTTAAAGACAAGAGAAGCCAACTCTTTTATACCTGGTATATATGTCATACCCCCTGTTAAAATTATACCACCATCAACATTTTCAATTGCTGCACTTTCAACAAGTTTATCATGAATAATAATTAATGTTTCCTCCACCCTTGCATGAAGTATAGGTTGAATTTGTTCTAGTGAAATCTCTTTGGATTCAGCTTCATTTCCTAAAATTGGAAGTTTAACTTTTTTTATATTGTTTTCAATATCACTATTGTCCATAGGTAAAAGTGTAGCATACTGTTTTTTTATCATATTTGCAGCACTATAAGGTGTATGAAAAGTCATAGATATATCTTGAGTAATATTTTCACTACCTATAGGGATAAAATCATTATAAATGATACTTGAGCCTTTTTGAACAACAACTTGTGTAGTTGTACCTCCAATATTTATAACAGCAGTACCTAACTTCTTTTGGTCATCATTTAGCGTTGATATCGCATTTGCATAACCAGATAAAACAAACTTATCTACTTCTAAACTTGCATATTTTAGTGCATTTCTTACATTTGTTAGTGCTGTTTTTTTTGCAGTAATTATATTAACAGATACTTCCATTCTAGAACCATTCATATTTAATGGATTTGAGATAGTAGAACCATCATCAACTCTAAAATATATAGGTAAAACATGGATAACTTCATAGTCTGCTATCACTTCAGCATTGTAAAGTGCCATTTTTAGAACCTGTTTTATATCTGTTTGTGAAATTTGTCCACTTGGAGTATTTATAATAGCATTGCTGATTAGAGTTTTTGTATTAGCTCCACTTATTGATACTATTGCTTTTTCTATAGGTGAACCTGAACTACTAATAGCAGTTGATACAGCTTCTTTGATTGAGTTTCCAGCAAGACTAATATCAACAATATTACCTTTTTGAACACCGTCACTTTTATACTGTCCTACACCTAATATATTTATTTTATTACTGAAATCATTAGATGCAACAATAGCGATTATATTTGTTGTTCCAATATCAATAGCTAAAATAGAATTATTCAATTATTTATTTCCTAAAAAAGATTTTACTATATACTTTGTTTCAAGTTTTTTTAGTAATTCTGCAGATACAGAGTTTACTTTTATTGCTTCAACTATAGACTTTATTGTTTCTTTATTGTTTTCATCAAAAGTTGCTAATTTTGCATCTTCTATTTTATATACAACAATAGTATTTGGTAATTTTACACTATTTATTTTCTTATTAGATGAGAATACAGATTTTAATAACTCATCTGTTTGAGTTTGATCTAAACCATCAATTGTAATAGAACTATTTCTATTAATATAACCTATATCTTTACCTTTAAAGTTTTTAATTATCTTATTGGCTCTATTATTTAAGATAAGCTCTTTTTGTGAAGATATAAAAGCTGTTTTAATCTGATCTTTTACTTCATCATATTTTAAAACTTGAGGTTTAATCTCTTTATCAAATCTAATCACATAATAACTACCATCTTTATATACTGGTTTTAAAATAGTATTTGGTTTACTATCTTTTATTTTTGTTAACTCTTCTGTAGGTAAAAAGTTTGAGTTTTCATATACAGTCTCTTTATCTTTAAATTTGCTATTTTCTTTTTTAAGACTTAGATACTCTTTTAAAGCAACTTTTTTCATCTCTTTTTTTGTTTTACCATCAATATTCTCTATTTTTGAATAACTTATTTCAAAACCAATAGGAGATTTATAGTTTTCTTTGTTTTTATTCCAATATTCTTTTAAATCTTTTGTTGTTGTTTTTATCTTAATATTTGTGTCTTTTATTATATTAACACTTATTTTATTTTCACTGTAAAGTAAATTTCCAATATTTTTTATCTCTATATCTGTTAAAGGCATATTAAATATTTTTTGAACCTTAGATATTAAAAGATCTTTTTTTAGTTGTTCTTCAAATTCGACTGCTGTTCTTTTATTATTTTTTAATACTGTTATGTATGTCTCTTTGTCAAATTTTCCATCTTTGAAAAATGAGTTAATCTTAACTAATTCAGAAGCAACCTCTTCATCTGTAGTCATAAGATTTAACTCTTGTGCATAGTTTAAAATAAGATACTTTTGAACCACTCTTTGTAAAGCTGCATCTTCTAAATTTAATTGTTTTGCAAGTTCATTATTAAAACTTTCACCAAACATTTGTTGATATTGTGAATAAAGTACATTATATTCATTTTGAAGGTCATTCATAGGGACCTCTTTATCTCCCACAATTGCTACTGTACTATTTGATTTCCCATAGTCATAACTACCCCAACCAACAAAACCAGCACCTATAAATGCTATTGTACTTATCCATATTGTAACTATTAACCATTTTTTATGTTTTTGCATCCAAGAGATCATATTTGTTTAAACCTTTTTTATTTTAAAATTATTTTATTATACAATTTTCTTCATTATTAATTTCTGAGTCATCATATGGATCCATGTGTATATTAATAATCCAGTTTTTATTAATATCCAATTTTTTTATCTCATCTTCTACTCTATCAGAGGCTCTATGAGCATCCATTAAAGATATTACACAATCAAATACTAAATGAACATCTACAAAATTATTATCTCCTGCTGTTCTTGTTTTTAAAAAATGAAAATCATTTACATCCTTTTCAGATTTAAAAATATCAATCATTTTATCATAATATTCATCGTTAATTGATCTGTCAAGAAGAACTAAAACTCCATCATGTATAAGTTCATAAGCACTATATATAATAAATATAGATATTCCAGCACCTATTATAATATCTACTATCTCCCAAGATGTAAAATATACAATCACAAGAGATATTAAAACAGCAGCATTTACCCAAACATCGGTTTTATAGTGTAATGCATCTGCTTTTATAACCATATTATCTGTTTGTTTTGCTATTTTATTTAAATAAGCAACAAGTCCAATAGTTACAAAAAGAGATATTATCATAACTATAAGTGATATATCAAGATATTGAGAAGTTCCACCATCAATGTATTTATTGAAAGCTGTATAGAGTAAAAATAGACCAGAGAATGTAATAATTACACCCTCAATAACAGAAGCTAATGCTTCAATTTTACCACGACCATAATTAAACTCATCATCAGCTGGTTTTTCAGAATTAGAAATAGCAAAAAAATTAAATAACGAAACAAACATATCTAAAACAGAATCAATAGCACTTGCTATAACAGCCACACTACCACTAGCAATTCCAATTGCTAGTTTCATCAATGTTAAAAATGCAGCTACACTACTTGATACAACGGTTGCTTTTTTCTGTAAGGTCATAATATTACTTTCTTCCTCTTCCTGTATCTCTTGAACCACCACGGCTGTCTCTACTTCTTGAGTTTCCACCTCTTGAACTATTTCTAGAACCACTTCGGTTGTCTCTTCCTCTTGAATTTCTACTTCGACCACCTCTATGACCACCTCTTGAGCCACCACCACCTTTAGCTGCTCTTTCAAGTAAAAACTCAATATCTTTTTTTGTTTTACCTATGTTATCTTTACCTTTAACACTATTTTGTTTTAATAGTATAGTTGCTAATTTATATGTAAGTGTTGATAGGTCAAATTGTTCTTTCATTGATTCTATGATTTCAATAACAGATTCATCTATCTCTTGCGATGCTATCTCTGCTTTAATTCCATCAATTGCTTTATATTTTACTGCTTCTTTATTTGGTATAATTCTACTCTCTATTTTAGCACCAACATCTTTTTGGATCTTGTGTAAAGATCTAAACTCTGCAGGAGTTACTATAGATACAGCTTTTCCATCTTGACCACCACGACCAGTTCTACCAATTCTATGTACATAACTCTCACTATCAAATGGAAGTTGATAATTAAATACATGAGATACACCTTTTACATCAAGACCACGAGCTGCAACATCTGTAGCAACTAAAACTTCTAAAGTGTTCGTTTTAAATGCTCTTATTACCTCTTCTCTTTGTCTTTGTTCCATGTCACCATGAAGACCTTTAGCTGCATAACCTTGAGCTACTAAATAAGTTGCTAATCTATCAACATCTCTTTTCATTTTACAAAAAACTATAGCTTTTGCAGGATCTTTATAATCAAAAAGTCTGATTAAAGCATCATCTCTTTCATACTCTTCTACTACATAAAACGATTGTTCAATTTTTGCATTTGTCATCTCTTGTTTTGTTACTGTTACAAATGCTGGTTCATTTAAAACTTTCTCTGCTAATTTTTTAATTGGCATTGGCATAGTAGCAGAGAACATCAATGTTTGTTCTCTATCTTTTAGATAATTAAAAATCTCTTTAATATCATCTAAAAATCCCATATCCATCATCTCATCAGCTTCATCTAAAACTACATATTTTGGATTGATATTGATCTGCTTTTTAGATAATAAATCTAAAAATCTTCCTGGAGTTGCAACTATTATTGAAGCATTTTCTACATGTTTGATTTGTCTAGCGTATGCTGTTCCACCATAAACTGTTGCTGTTTTTATATTTAAAAACTTACCAAATTTAAATAATTCATCACTAACTTGCATTGCAAGTTCTCTTGTAGGTACAACTACTACCATCTCTACACTTCCGTCACATTTCATCATGTTTAAAATTGGTAGACCAAATGCTGCTGTTTTACCTGTACCTGTTTGTGCTTGTGCTACTATATCTTTACCTTCAAGTACGATTGGTATAGAATCTCTTTGTACGGGACTTGGTTCAACAAATCCTGCTGCTTCTATTGCTTTGTTAAGCTCTGATTTTAAGTTAAAATCTGTAAATTTCATATTTTATATATCCTTTTTTATACAGGACAACTTTAAATGCTAAAACTTACTGATTTAAGATTACTTTAAATATTTCCTATATAAATGCGATTGTATCTAATTGTACCTTAAAATTTTGTTTAATAATTATTATGATATTATTATATAATGCAAGGTTATATTATAAACATAAATAAAGTTAGAGATGAAGATCTTATAGTATCTATTTTAACAATGAACAATTTTTATACAACTTATCGATTTTATGGTGCTAGACACTCTATAATTAATATAGGTTTTAAAATTGATTTTGAATTAGAAACAACAATGAAAAGTGATATATCTAGACTTAAAGATGTTTTGCATATATCTTATCCATGGATTATAGATAATGAAAGATTGTATTGTTGGCAAAGGTTTATTAAACTTTTTTATCCTCATCTTAAAGATGTGGATAGTATAGATCCATTTTATTTTGAACTTTTAGATGAGATATCTCATAAAATGACAAAACAAAATCCTAAAAGAGCTATAATTGAAGCATATGTAAAGTTATGTAAACATGAAGGTAGACTTCATACTGATTATGAATGTCTATTATGTGAAAATATTATATTATCTGATATATCACTAGTTCGAAGTTTTTTACCAACTCATAGTAGTTGTAGTTATGGTAAAAAGTTTAAATTATATAAAGTAAAAGAGTTATTTGAAGAAAAAAGTTTATTAAATTTTACAGATGAAGAGGTTGAATATATTTGGCAAATTTTATTACAAGGTTTATAGTAGTATAATTTGTAAAATTTTTATGGAGTTTATTGAATATGGGTAGAGCCTTTGA
>JAYEPD010000040.1:12372-15462 GCA_034723675.1 Campylobacterota bacterium | reverse complement strand
CAGTGTAAAATATAATAGAGATACAAACAACAATGATAGTTATAATAGAATAAAAATTATTTAAAACTGTACTTTGTTTTTTAGTAGCTTTATAAACTTTCTCTTGTAAATCTTGTATTTTTTCTATTCTATCATCCATATTGTATCTATACCAATCCGTACTTCAATACCTCGTCTACTTTACTTATCGCTATTATTTCAATATTCTCTTTTACCTCTTCAGGTATATCTTTTAGGTCTCTATTATAATTTTTTGTTGGTATTAAAACTCTTTTCATCTTAGCTTTATAGGCTGCGATTAGTTTCTCTTTTAATCCACCAATAGGTAGTACCTTACCTGTAAGTGTAATCTCACCTGTCATAGCTAAAGTTGAATCAACTTTTCTATTTGATAATATAGATGCGATTACTAAACACATAGCAGCACCAGCACTAGGTCCATCTTTTGGTGTTGCACCTTCAGGGATATGCATATGTATATCTGTTGTTTTAAAAGTTGCATTTGGAAGTTTCTTTTTATCTATTAAACCTTTTATAACACTATGAGCTATTCTAGCACTCTCTTTCATAACATCACCCATATTTCCAGTAAGTGACAATGCACCTTTCCCTGTAAACTTTGCAGTTTCTATTTTAAGAACATCACCACCAACACTTGTCCAAGCAAGACCATTTACGACACCAATACTATTTGTTTTATCTGCTGGGTCTATCTCAAATATAGGACTATCAAGATACTCTTCTAAGTTTTTTGTATTAATTTTTACTTTTTTTAGTTTTTTATCATACATTAACTCTTTAACAGATTTTCTGTAAAGTTTAGAAAATACTCGCCTTAGATTTCTTACACCTGCTTCTCTTGTGAATTTTTCTATTATTAGTTCAACTGTAGCATCGCTTAAATTTACTTCACTTTTTTTCAATCCATGTTTTTTAAGCTCTTGTGGGATTAGATAGCTTTTTGCTATATGAAGTTTTTCATTCGGAGTATAACTATTTACTGTTATAAACTCCATTCTATCTCTAAGTGGTGCTGGTATTTTTCCTACATTATTTGCAGTTGCTATAAATATACAAGAACTAAGATCAATATCAAAGTTAAGATATAAGTCTCTAAAAGCATGATTTTGCTCAGGATCAAGTATCTCCAACATAACAGCACTTGGATCTCCTCTATGGTTTGCACCTATTTTATCTATCTCATCTAGTACAATTACAGGGTTCATTTTGGATGCTGTTGTAAGTCCATGCACAATTCTTCCAGGCATAGCACCCACATAAGTTCTTCTATGACCACGAAGTTCATTTACATCTTCCATACCACCTAAAGCTATCCTTACAAGTGGTCTTTTTAAAGCTGTTGCAATTGAGTTTGCTAAAGATGTTTTACCCACACCTGGAGGTCCTGCAAAACATAAAACAGTACTGTTATCTTTACTGTTTTTTATATCTCTTTGTTTAAGAAGTTGTTTAACAGCAAAATACTCAACTATCCTATCTTTTGGTTCTTCTAGTGCATAGTGATCTTTATTTAATTGCTCTTCTACATTATGTATCTCTACAACCTCTTCACTTTTTTGTCCAAATGGCACCTCTAAAACTTGCTCAATATAAGTTTGTATTGTTGAAGCATCACCACTATCTGGATGGAGTCTACTTAACTTATCTATCTGTTTTTTAACCTCTTTATAACCAAGCTTTGGCATATGTGGTTTTAACACTTTTAGCTGTTTTCTAAACTCTGCAATCTCTTTATCTCTTGTATTATCAGTGCCTAGCTCTTTTTGTATTGTTTTTAATTGTTCTTTTAGATAGTACTCTTTTTGATGTTTATCTAGCTTTACATTTACTTTTTTGTTTATCTCATTTTTTAGTATATAACCTTCAATTTCACTTTTAATGTGATCTATTATCCCTAAAAGTCTTTTAGCTATCTCTTGCTCTTTAAATAAAGCATAAGCATTCTCATTTGATATTTGTATAACTGAAGATACTAAATCAGCTACTCTATTTGGGTCATCACTTTGTTCAATTGTTTTTATTAAATCTATAGGAAATTTAGAGTTTAGTTTTGAGTATTTATTTATATTTGATTTCAATATATCAAGTATTGCACTTATCTCCTCTTTGTCATATGGTAGTGTAGGAAGTAGATCAACTATCCCCATAAGAGGAGATCCGTTTACTATCTCTTTTATTTCAACTTTTTCCAATCCTTGAAAAAGTATTTTTATTCTACCATCAGGGAGTGTTATTTTTCTCATGATATTACCAACAACTGCAACATTATAAAACTCACTACTACTGTTTTCTTTTGTATCTTTACTAACAGCTACCGTTATAAGTTTATTGTTATTTATAGCATATTCTACTGCATTTATATTTTGCTCATCACCTATAAAAATTGGTGCAATCATAAATGGATATAAAAATAAACTATCCTCTATAAGTATTGGTAATCTATCTGGAAAACTATCATAATCTTCAAGTTTCATTTTCTTTCTCCTATTCAAAAAGCCATCTGTACCAAGGTACATCTATATCTTTTATATTTTTTTTATCTTCCCATGTGGCACTAGCTTTATCTTCATACATTTTTTTTGCTTTTGGTTTCTCTATTCTTCCATAAAGTTCAGCTATCTCTGTATCAAATAATGATTTTGTCATTAAAAGTCTTGATTTTATTGTTTTTACTAAATATATATATTGTGAATCTGGATACTTATCTACAAATTTTTGAATCTCTTTAAGTGTATCAATTAAAAGATCTTGCTCTCTAAACTGATTTTGAAATGCCATAAAATTAGATTTTATTTTTAAAAATTCAATATACTCAACATCTTGTTTTAAACTATATCTTTTTAGATACTCATCATAATAAAAATTAGCCATTGCATACTCTTCATTTTCCATATGTACATTTGCTATAATCATAATAGCACTAGGTATCAAAGGTGAATTTCGATGTTCAGATTCAAGTGAAGTAAATGTATCATCAGCAGCATCTATTTGGTAAGTCTCTATCTGTTTTATCATTTTATTATACCAGTAGATAGCTGGTTTATTATACTCTTCATCTTTTGCAGAACA